>NZ_JANLOG010000144.1:0-49761 GCF_025466205.1 Pseudomonas sp. 13B_3.2_Bac1 | reverse complement strand
GCTCCCACAAAGATTTGTGCAAGCTGCAGTTACAGCGGTATCGAGTAATGCAGCGCGTAACTTTCTACACCGTCGTTGTTGCTGTTCAGACCGGCGTTGGAGTAGTGCGTCGCACGGATCCCCACTTCATGTCCGCCGTTGAAACGCAGGCCGAAACCAATACGGTCTTCGAACTGGAAGGACTGACCGATGTTGTTGCTTTCATATTTGGTGTTGGAAAAGGCCGCGACACCAATACCGGCCTCGACATACGGTTTGACCGACTGACCGGCAAACTCGTAAACAAATACCGGCGAGAACGACAGGCTGTTGTTGCTGGAAGTCTTGTCACCTTCCCAGTAAGTGTAAGCGCCGCTCCAGTAACCGGTCAGGCGACCGACGTCGCTTTGCAGCCAGCTCTTGTCCCAATCGAAATTCATGCCCAAGCGATAAGTCATTGTCGAATCGCTGGTTGCCCCCACTGCAAACTCAACGTTTGCCGCTTGTGCAGTAAAACTTTGCCCCATCAGTGCAGCCGCAATCGCGGCCAAGCAGAATAGTCGCTTCACGTTGAAAACTTCCTTTTCCGGAACGATCGTTTTGGTTTTCTAGTAAACCCAGCGGTATAGAAATCGGCGCTTGAGCAGAAGTTCAGCTGACTTTTTAGATATTTCACACTTTTTTTACAAGGTGAATTTTTCAACGTCACCGGCAACTTGGCCCAGCAGGGGCAAGGTTTTGCGAAAGGACTCGGGATCGGCGCTGGTCCAGAATCTGACTGGTTGGTTCGGGCCTTCGGCGAGCAGTTCACGCTCGGCCAGCAGTCGCTGCAATTGACGGGCGACGGCGGCACCGGTGTCGATCAGACTGATGTGGTCCGGGATCATCGACTTGAGCAGCGGTTTGAGAAACGGATAGTGGGTGCAGCCGAGAATGATCGTGTCGCAACCGTTGGCCAGCAGCGGATCGACATAATGCTTGAGCAACGTGCGCAACTCGGCGCTGTGCAGATCACCGCTTTCAATCAGTTCCACCAGACCGGGACACGGCTGGGTGACGACGCGAACGTCTGTGGCAAAGCGATCGAGCAACGCGGCGAACTTGGCACTCTGCAAGGTGCCGGTGGTGGCGAGTACGCCGACCACACCGCTGCGGGTGGCGGCGGCAGCAGGTTTGACCGCGGGTTCCATGCCGACAATCGGCCACTGGGGGAAATCCCGGCGCAGATCGGCAACAGCGGCCACGGTCGCCGTGTTGCAGGCGATCACCAGGGCCTTGGCGCCCTGCTCGCGGAAAAAACCGGCCATCACATTGCAGCGCTGACGGATGAACTCCGGGGTTTTCTCACCGTAGGGGATGTGCCCGCAATCGGCGAAATACAGCAGTGATTCATGGGGCAGCAAACGCTGGATCTCGGCCAGTACCGACAAGCCGCCGACACCGGAATCGAACACCGCGATCGGTGCCTCACGCATGCTGCGAACCACAGACGCTGCACCCCGGGTCGCGCTTGACCCGCACTTCACGGAAGCGCGAACCCAGGGCATCGATCAACAGCAAACGACCTACCAGTGGTTCGCCAAAACCGACCAGCACTTTCAAGGCTTCAAGCGCCTGCAGGCTGCCAACCAGCCCCACCAGCGGCCCGACTACACCGGCCTCGCTGCAGGTCAGTTCGGCTTCGCTGCCGTGTCCGTAGAGACAGTGGTAGCACGGACTTTCCGGGCGGCGCGGGTCGAACACCGACAACTGCCCTTCCAGACGAATCGCCGCGCCACTGACCAAGGGTTTGCGCGCCGCCACGCACGCGGCGTTGACCGCTTCGCGGGTGGAGAAATTGTCGGAACAGTCGAGCACCAGATCCACCGCGGCCACGGCGGCCGCCAGGGAATCCTCATCCAGCGCCTGACGATGGGCCACCAGTTGAATCTCTGGATTGATCGCGCTCAGGCGCTTGAGCGCCGAGTCGACCTTGCTCATGCCGACGCTGTCGGTGTCATGAATGATCTGGCGTTGCAGGTTGGTCAGGTCGACCGTGTCGAAATCCGCCAGATGCAACTCACCGACACCGGCCGCCGCCAGGTACAGCGCAACCGGCGCACCGAGACCGCCGAGGCCGACGATCAGTACACGACTGTCTTTAAGCTTCAGTTGCCCATCGATATCGATGTGTTGCAGCAGAATCTGCCGGCTGTAGCGCAGCAATTCCTGATCATTCAGCACGGCAGGCGCCCCAGGCTGATCCGTTGATGACCGCCCAGATCGGTGCGGCTGTGGACTTCTTCGAAACCGCGGGTCAGCAACAGATCACGCACGGCTTCGGCTTGATCATAGCCGTGTTCGAGCATCAGCCAGCCGCCGGCTTCGAGATGCTCCGGGGCCTGGGCCACGATCAGGCGCAGATCGTCGAGCCCGTCGACACCCGCCACCAGCGCACTGGCCGGTTCGAAGCGCACATCGCCCTCGACCAGATGCGGGTCGGCGGCGGCGATGTACGGCGGGTTGCTGATGATCAAATGGAAACGCTGGCCTTCGAGGGCGCTGAACCAGTGGCTGCTCAGCACCGTGGCGTTGTTCAGGTTCAAGCGCTGGCGATTGCGTTCGGCGAGGGCCACGGCTTCCAGTACACGATCCACCGCCGTGACCTTCCACGCCGGGCGCTCACTGGCGAGGGCCAAGGCAATCGCGCCGCTGCCGGTGCCCAGATCGAGAACGTTCGCCGGCGTTGCCGCCAGCAGTTCCAGCGCGGCCTCGACCAGCAATTCGGTGTCCGGACGCGGGATCAGTGTGTGCGGAGCGACTTCCAGATCGAGCTTCCAGAACCCCTGCTGACCAAGAATGTAGGCCACCGGCTCACCGCCACGACGCCGTTGCAGGTACTCGGTAAAAATCAGCACCGCCTCGCTGGGCACGATGCGCTCGGGCCAGGTGTGCAGGAAACTGCGCGGTTTGCCCAGTGCCGCAGCCAGGAGCAGTTCGGCATCCAGACGCGCTGTGGGCGAGTCCGGCAGTTCGGCGGCGCGCAACAGACTGGCAATGATGGTCATTTATTCACCTATCGCTGCAAGTTGGTCGGCCTGGTATTCGGCCAGCAAAGGCTCGATCACCGCTTCAACGCCGCCGGCGAGGATTTCATCAAGGGAGTACAGGGTCAGGTTGACGCGATGGTCGGTGACCCGGCCCTGGGCAAAGTTGTACGTGCGAATGCGCTCGGAGCGGTCGCCGGAACCCACGAGCAATTTACGTTCGCTGGCAATCGCGTTCGCGGCAGCAGCGGTCTGCTGGTCGTTGAGCTTGGCCGACAACCAGGCCATCGCCCGGGCACGATTCTTGTGCTGGGAACGTTCTTCCTGGCATTCGACCACGATGCCGGTCGGCAAGTGGGTAATGCGGATCGCCGAGTCGGTCTTGTTCACGTGCTGACCACCGGCCCCGGAAGAACGGTAGGTGTCGACGCGCAGATCCGCCGGGTTGATCTCAATCGCTTCCTGCTCGTCCGGCTCCGGCAATACCGCCACGGTACAGGCCGAAGTGTGGATGCGGCCCTGGGATTCGGTGGCCGGCACGCGCTGCACACGGTGCGCGCCAGACTCGAACTTCAGCTTGCCGTAGACATTGTCGCCTTCGACCCGGGCAATGACTTCTTTATAGCCGCCGTGTTCACCCTCGTTTTCCGAGAGGATTTCCACGCGCCAGCCACGTCGCTCGGCGTAACGCGAGTACATGCGGAACAGGTCGCCGGAGAAGATCGCCGCCTCGTCGCCACCGGTGCCGGCGCGGATTTCGAGAAACACGTTGCGACCGTCGTTCGGGTCCTTGGGCAGCAGCATGCATTGCAGATCGGATTCCAGGGTGATCAACAGCTCTTTGGCTTCGCGGACTTCTTCCACGGCCATTTCACGCATGTCCGGGTCGCTGTCCTTGAGCAGTGCCTGGGCACTCTCCAGATCATTTTGTACGCCGAGCAGCTTTTTATAAGCGGCGACGACCGGCTCGACTTCGGCGTATTCCTTGGAATAAGCGCGAAATCTGGCCTGATCGGAAATGACTTCAGCGTCGCCAAGCAGCGCAGTCAGTTCCTCGAATCGGTCCTGGAGGATGTCCAGCTTGTTGAGCAGTGACGCTTTCATTGCGGTTTTTTATCCGAAAAACTATCCGGTGAGCCCTCAAGGGCAAAGAGTTCCTGGGCCATGGCCAGCGCATCGAGGCGGCCTTCGGCAGAAAGCTTTTTCAGTTGCACGCTTGGAGCATGCAGCAGTTTATTGGTCAGGCCGCGAGCCAGTTGCCCGAGCACATCTTCGGCGTTGCCGCCGTTGGCCAGCAGACGCAGGGCTTTTTGCAGCTCCTCGTCGCGCAGGCGCTCGCTCTGTTGCCGATAGGCCTTGAGCACATCGACCGCCGCCAGCTCGCGCAGGCGCACCATGAAATCGTCGGCGCCGACCGAGACCATCTCTTCCGCGGCCTGGGCTGCGCCCTGACGACTCTTGAGGTTTTCGGCGACCACTTCGTGCAGATCGTCAACGCTATACAGGTAAACGTCGTCGAGTTCGCCGACTTCCGGCTCGATGTCACGGGGTACGGCGATGTCGACCATGAAGATCGGCTTGTGCTTGCGCTGCTTCAGCGCACTTTCCACCGCGCCCTTGCCGAGGATCGGCAACTGGCTGGCGGTCGAACTGATCACGATATCGCTGCGCACCAGCTCCGCCGGAATGTCCGAGAGCAGCACCGCATGAGCGCCGAACTGCTCGGCCAGCAGGCTGGCGCGCTCCAGCGTGCGGTTGGCGACCACGATGCGCTTGACCCCCAACTCATGCAGATGGCGGGCAACCAGGGTGATGGTCTCGCCGGCGCCGATCAGCAGGGCCTGGCTGCGCTGCAGGTCGCTGAAAATCTGTTTGGCCAGGCTGACAGCGGCAAACGCCACGGACACCGGGTTTTCGCCGATGGCAGTGTCGGTGCGCACTTGCTTGGCGGCATTGAACGTCGCTTGAAACAGCCGCCCCAGCAGCGGGCCGATGGTCCCGGCCTCGCGAGCCACGGCGTAGGCCGACTTCATCTGGCCGAGAATCTGCGGTTCGCCCAGCACCAGCGAGTCGAGCCCGGAGGCGACGCGCATCATGTGACGAACTGCCGCATCATCTTCATGCACATAAGCACTCGCGCGCAGCTCATCGAGGCTTAAATGGTGATAATCGGCCAGCCAGCGCAGGACCAGATCAGCTGAAACCTGATCCTGTTCTATATAAAGCTCACTGCGATTGCAGGTGGAGAGGATCGCGGCTTCGCGGCTGTCGGTCATTCTGCAGAGCTGCTGCAAGGCCTCAACCAGTTGCTCAGGGGTAAAGGCCACGCGCTCGCGGACGTCTACTGAAGCAGTCTTGTGGTTAATACCGAGTGCGAGGAAGGCCATTCAAGGTCGCTGATAGTGACGTGAAGCCGGCAATTGTCCTACTTCGTCAGATTCAGAACAACTACCGCTGACTATTGTCCCAATGGTTGGTGCCTATAATGCTCACAACTGAGACTCGGTTATGTTTGGCCGAAGGCTTGTGTCATGATGATCCGACCGCAGGTTAGTCGTCCTCTTCCTATATGAATAGATCTTCCGCGTTGCTCCTAGCTTTTGTCTTCCTCAGCGGCTGCCAGGCCTTGGCCCCCGTTTCGCCGGACGGTACCCCGCCGGTCGAAGACACCACGCCCACGCCTGAAAAGCCCAAGGTTTACAGCTCGTTCAGCGAGGAAACCGTATACAGCCTGTTGACCGCCGAACTCGCCGGCCAGCGCAATCGTTTCGACATTGCCCTGGACAACTACGTGACCCAGGCCATCAACACCCAGGATCCGGGGGTTTCCGAGCGCGCGTTCCGCATCGCCGAATACCTCGGTGCCGACCAGCCTGCGCTGGATACCGCGCTGATCTGGGCGAGAAACGCCCCGGACGATCTTGAAGCGCAACGCGCCGCCGCCGTGCAACTGGCCCGCGCCGGGCGTTATGACGACTCCATGGTCTACATGGAAAAAGTCCTGCAGGGCAAGGGCGACACCCATTTCGATTTTCTCGCGCTGTCCGCGGCCGATACCGATCAGGAAACCCGCAACGGCCTGATGAAGAGTTTCGACCGCCTGCTGCAGCGTCATCCGAACAACAATCAGCTGATTTTCGGCAAGGCCCTGCTGCTGCAGCAGGACGGCGACAATAAAGCGGCGCTGCGCCTGCTTGAAGACCATCCGCCGGAAGACGGCGAAATCGCCCCGATCCTGCTGCGCGCCCGCCTGCTGCAAACCATGAATCGTGGCGACGAGGCACTGCCGCTGCTGCGCAAAAGCATCAAGAAGTACCCGGACGACAAGCGTCTGCGCCTGACCTACGCACGTACATTGGTTGAACAGGACCGGATGGACGACGCCAAGGTCGAGTTCTCCACGCTCGTTCAGCAATACCCGGAAGACGACGAACTGCGTTACTCGCTGGCGCTGGTCTGCCTGGAAGCCAAGGCCTGGGACGAGGCCAAGGGTTATCTGGAAGACCTGATCGCGCGCGAAAGTCACGTCGATTCGGCGCACCTGAACCTCGGTCGCATCGCTGAAGAGCGCAACGATCCGCAGGGCGCGCTGATCGAGTACGCCCAGGTCGGCCCGGGCAACGACTATCTGCCGGCGCAACTGCGTCAGGCCGATATCCTGATGAACAACGGCAAGACCGCCGAAGCCCAGAGCAAACTGGCCGCCGAGCGTGACGCCCAGCCGGATTACGCGATCCAGTTGTATCTGATCGAATCCGAAACCCTGTCGGCCAACAAACAGGACGACAAGGCCTGGAAAGTGTTGCAGCAAGCCTTGCTGCAATACCCGGACGACCTGAATCTGCTCTACACCCGCGCCATGCTCGCGGAAAAACGCAATGACCTGGCGCAGATGGAAAAAGACCTGCGCCTGATCATCAAGCGCGATCCGGACAACGCCATGGCGCTCAATGCGCTGGGCTACACCCTGTCCGATCGCACCACCCGTTACGCTGAAGCCAAGGCGCTGATCGAACAGGCGCACCAGATCAATCCGGAAGACCCGGCGGTACTCGACAGCCTCGGCTGGGTGAATTTCCGCCTGGGCAATCTGGACGACGCCGAGAAATATCTGCGTCAGGCCCTCGAGCGTTTCCCTGACCACGAAGTCGCCGCGCACCTGGGCGAAGTCCTGTGGGTCAAGGGCAATCAGCGCGAGGCGAAGCAGATCTGGGGCAAATACCTCAAAGATCAGCCCGACAGCACCATCCTGCGCAGCACCATCAAGCGCCTGACCGGATCCGAGACTCTTTAACTCATGTTTTTGCGCCACGTTATTGTTTTCAGCTTCATCGCCCTGCTCGCTGGTTGCGCGGGCTTCGGCGCTCGCGAATCGGTCGAGGGCCACGGCAGTCCGGCTCAGTGGGCCGCGAACAAACAACAGCTGACCGCCCTCGACGGCTGGCAGATCGACGGCAAGATCGGCATCCGCGCACCGAAAGATTCCGGTAGCGGCACGCTGTTCTGGCTGCAACGCCAGGACTACTACGACATTCGCCTGTCCGGCCCGCTGGGTCGCGGCGCGGCGCGCCTGACCGGGCGCCCGGGCAAGGTCTCGCTGGAAGTTGCCAACCAGGGCCGCTATGACTCCGAATCGCCGGAAGCGCTGCTTGAAGAACAACTCGGCTGGAAACTGCCGGTGTCCAATCTGGCCTGGTGGGTTCGGGGCCTGCCGGCGCCAAGCAGCAAAAGCCGTGTGTCCCTCGATAACGACAGTCGCCTAGCCAATCTGGAACAGGACGGCTGGAAGGTCGAATACCTCAGCTATGCCGAGCAAAACGGTTACTGGCTGCCCGAGCGGATCAAGCTGCACGGCACCGATCTGGACGTGACGCTGGTGATCAAGACCTGGCAACCGCGTAAATTGGGGCAATAAAGCATGACCGCTCCACGTCTGACGCTGCCGTCGCCGGCCAAGCTCAACCTCATGCTGCACATTCTCGGGCGCCGTGCAGACGGCTACCACGAACTGCAGACGCTGTTTCAGTTTGTCGATTACGGCGACGAAATCACCTTCGCCGTACGCGATGACGGCGTGATTCAGCTGCACACCGAATTCGCGGGCGTGCCCCACGACAGCAATCTCATCGTGCGCGCGGCAAAAATGCTTCAGCAACAGTCCGGCTGCACACTCGGCATCGACATCTGGATCGACAAGGTGCTGCCCATGGGCGGCGGCATCGGTGGCGGCAGCTCCAATGCGGCGACCACCCTGCTCGGCCTCAATCACTTGTGGCAACTGGGCTGGGATGAAGATCGCCTCGCGGCACTGGGCCTTTCGCTCGGTGCAGACGTGCCGGTTTTCGTCCGTGGCCATGCAGCATTTGCCGAAGGCGTGGGCGAGAAACTGACCCCGGTCGACCCCGAAGAACCGTGGTATCTGGTACTCGTGCCGCAAGTCTCTGTAAGTACGGCAGAAATTTTTTCCGATCCTTTGTTGACACGTAACACGCCGCCCATTAAAGTGCGCCCCGTTCCCGAGGGAAACAGTCGAAATGACTGCTTGCCGGTGGTTGCAAGGCGTTATCCAGAGGTACGTAACGCATTGGATTTGTTAGGTAAATTTACCGAAGCAAAACTCACCGGAACTGGAAGTTGTGTGTTTGGGGGCTTCCCAAGCAAAGCTGAAGCTGATAAAGTCTCGGCCCTTCTGACAGAGACCCTTACAGGGTTTGTAGCGAAAGGAAGCAACGTTTCGATGTTGCATCGCAAGCTGCAAAGTCTGCTCTAAAAGGAATCAAGTGCCAGGCACTTGAAGCAACAGATACAGGGGCGTCGCCAAGCGGTAAGGCAGCAGGTTTTGATCCTGCCATGCGTTGGTTCGAATCCAGCCGCCCCTGCCATTTTCTATACTCATCCAGGTTACCCTCAGCCTCTAGGTACTGCGCGTGTCCAAGATGATGGTCTTTACGGGGAACGCTAACCCCGATCTGGCTCGGCGTGTTGTACGTCAGCTGCATATCCCTCTCGGTGACATCTCTGTCGGCAAATTTTCCGACGGCGAAATTACTGCCGAGATCAATGAAAACGTTCGCGGTAAAGACGTTTTCATTATTCAGCCGACTTGCGCTCCGACCAACGATAACCTGATGGAACTGGTAGTGATGGCTGATGCCTTCCGCCGCTCCTCGGCTACTCGTATTACTGCTGTTATTCCTTATTTTGGTTATGCCCGTCAGGATCGCCGTCCGCGTTCCGCACGTGTGGCTATCAGCGCGAAAGTCGTTGCTGACATGCTTACCGTAGTCGGCATCGACCGTGTTCTCACGGTTGATCTGCATGCTGACCAGATTCAGGGTTTCTTCGATATTCCGGTAGATAACATCTACGGCTCCCCGGTTCTGGTGGATGACATTGAAGATCAGCGCTTCGAAAACCTGATGATCGTGTCCCCGGACATTGGTGGCGTCGTGCGTGCACGGGCTGTTGCCAAATCCCTGGGCGTGGATCTCGGGATCATCGACAAACGCCGTGAGAAAGCCAATCACTCTGAAGTGATGCATATCATCGGTGATGTCGAAGGGCGTACCTGCATTCTGGTCGATGACATGGTCGATACCGCCGGCACTCTGTGCCACGCGGCCAAGGCCCTGAAAGAGCATGGCGCAGCCAAGGTCTTTGCCTACTGCACACACCCTGTGCTGTCGGGTCGGGCCATCGAGAATATCGAAAATTCCGTGCTGGACGAGCTGGTGGTGACCAACACCATCCCGCTGTCCGCTGCAGCACAAGCCTGTGCACGTATCCGTCAACTGGATATCGCACCGGTTGTTGCCGAAGCGGTTCGCCGCATCAGCAATGAAGAATCGATCAGCGCGATGTTCCGTTAAGGGCCCTGCCCTTCTCGAAATGTCTCGTTGACGAAAAGCGCCCCGCCCCGGCATTCCTGTCGGGGCGGGGCTTTTTTGCCCATACCGTGTTCGGCGCTGGTCGCAAACGCCACTCGGTCATGGCTATTTTGGAGATACAAAATGAACGATTTTACTCTGAATGCTGAAGTGCGTTCCGACCTGGGGAAAGGTGCGAGCCGCCGCCTGCGTCGTCTCGCAAGCCTGGTTCCAGCTGTAGTTTACGGTGGCGACAAAGCCCCTGAATCCATCAGCATGCTGGCCAAAGAAGTTGCCAAACTGCTCGAAAACGAAGCGGCTTACAGCCACATCATCGAGCTGAACGTTGGTGGCAAGAAGCAGAACGTCGTGATCAAAGCTCTGCAACGTCACCCGGCCAAAGGCCACGTGATGCACGCTGACTTCGTACGCGTTGTAGCTGGCCAGAAACTGACCGCTATCGTTCCTGTGCACTTCATCAACGAAGCTGCTCCAGTGAAGAAAGGCGGCGAAATCTCGCACGTTGTTGCCGAGATCGAAGTTTCCTGCCTGCCAAAAGATCTGCCTGAGTTCATCGAAGTCGACCTGGCTGACGCTGAAATCGGCACCATCGTTCACCTGTCGGACCTCAAAGCTCCTAAAGGTGTCGAGTTCGTTGCTCTGGCACACGGCGATGACAAGGCAGTAGCCAACGTCCACGCTCCACGTGTTGCTCCAGAAGCTACCGAAGAAGGCGCAGCAGAGTAATTTCACTCTGTTCGTCGGAGTGAGTGAAACATCGCGGACTGGAACGTAGCGAGAAAGCGGGCGAGAACGCGGAGTTTACATTCATGGTAAATGAGCAATTTTCGTCCACTTTCGCCGCCTTCACTGCTTGCGGCGATGTTATCCACCACTCCAAGGAAGGGCCCCTATCGTGACTGCCATCAAACTGATCGTTGGCCTGGGAAATCCAGGCGCTGAATACGAACAGACCCGGCATAACGCAGGGGCCCTTTTTGTTGAGCGCATCGCTGCCGCGCAAGGTGTGAACCTTGTGGCCGATCGCAAATATTTCGGCCTGACCGGGCGCTACTCGCATCAGGGTCAGGATGTTCGTCTGCTGATTCCCACTACCTACATGAACCGCAGCGGCCAGGCCGTGGCGGCACTCGCCGGTTTCTTCCGCATCAAGCCTGAAGAAATCCTGGTGGCGCACGACGAACTCGACTTGCCTCCGGGCGTCGCCAAGCTCAAGCAGGGCGGCGGCCATGGCGGTCACAACGGGTTGCGCGACATCATCGCGCAACTGGGCAATCAGAATACTTTCTACCGCCTGCGGCTTGGCATCGGCCACCCGGGCGTCGCCAGTATGGTTTCAAATTTCGTCCTGGGTCGTGCGCCACGCGCCGAACAGGAAAAACTCGATGCCAGCATCGACTTTGCCCTCGGCGTGCTGCCGGATATCCTCGCCGGTGAATGGAACCGCGCGATGAAAAACCTGCACAGCCAGAAGGCCTGACTCTAATCCGAGGGGAAACACCATGGGATTCAATTGCGGCATCGTCGGCCTGCCTAACGTCGGCAAGTCCACCCTGTTCAACGCCCTGACCAAATCCGGTATCGCGGCCGAGAACTTCCCCTTCTGCACCATCGAGCCGAACAGCGGCATCGTGCCGATGCCGGATCCACGTCTGGAGGCTCTGGCGGCCATCGTCAATCCGAAGCGCATCCTGCCGACCACCATGGAATTCGTCGACATCGCAGGCCTGGTGGCCGGCGCGTCGAAAGGTGAAGGTCTGGGCAACAAGTTCCTGGCCAACATTCGCGAAACCGACGCCATCGCTCACGTCGTGCGCTGCTTCGAAGACGACAACGTGATCCACGTGTCCAACAGCGTCGACCCGAAGCGCGATATCGAAATCATCGACCTGGAACTGATCTTCGCCGACCTCGACAGCTGCGAGAAGCAACTGCAGAAAGTCGCGCGCAACGCCAAGGGTGGTGACAAGGACGCCGTGGTTCAGAAGGCTCTGCTGGAGCAACTGATCGCGCACTTCACCGAAGGCAAGCCTGCGCGCAGCCTGATGAAGAACATGAGCGCTGACGAAAAGGCCGTGATCAAGGGCTTCCACCTGCTGACCACCAAACCGGTCATGTACATCGCCAACGTCGCTGAAGACGGTTTCGAGAACAACCCGCACCTGGACGTGGTCAAGGCCATCGCCGAAGAAGAAGGCGCCATGGTCGTTCCGGTGTGCAACAAGATCGAAGCGGAAATCGCCGAACTGGATGACGGCGAAGAGAAAGACATGTTCCTCGAGGCCCTGGGCCTGGAAGAGCCTGGCCTGAACCGCGTGATCCGCGCCGGCTACGAAATGCTGCACCTGCAGACCTACTTCACTGCTGGTGTCGAAGAAGTCCGCGCCTGGACCGTCCGCGTCGGTGCCACCGCACCACAAGCCGCTGGCGTGATCCACACCGACTTCGAAAAAGGCTTCATCCGCGCCGAAGTGATCGCCTACAACGACTTCATCCAGTACAAGGGCGAAGCCGGTACCAAGGAAGCCGGTAAATGGCGCCTGGAAGGCAAGGACTACATCGTCAAAGACGGCGACGTAATGCACTTCCGCTTCAACGTGTAAGCAACACGCCCAAGAAAAAGCCGCGTTTGATACGCGGCTTTTTTGTGCCTGACAGATTTGTATGCAACACCAGCAATACCCTGTGGGAGCGGGCTTGCTCGCGAAGGCGATGTGTCAGCCACATTAATATCGACTGATACACCGCCTTCGCGAGCAAGCCCGCTCCCACAGTTGGAATTGTGTAGGTCAGGTTTTTTTGGTGCGCGGCAGGAAAATCGCCAACACACCAAATAGCGGCAAGAACGAGCACAGGAAGTACACGTACTCAATCCCGTGCACATCCGCCAGATGCCCAAGCAGCGCCGCGCCAATCCCGCCAAACCCGAACATCAAGCCGAAGAACACCCCGGCAATCATCCCGACATTGCCCGGCACCAGTTCCTGCGCGTAAACCACAATCGCCGAGAACGCCGAAGCGAGAATGAAGCCGATCACCACGCTGAGGACAGTGGTCCAGAACAGATCGACGTGCGGCATCAGCAAGGTGAACGGTGCCACGCCGAGGATCGAAAACCAGATCACCGCCTTACGCCCGATCTTGTCGCCAATCGGCCCGCCAAAGAACGTCCCCGCCGCCACTGCGCCGAGAAACAGGAACAGGTGCAGCTGCGAACTGGCCACCGACAGGTCGAACTTCTCGATCAGGTAGAACGTGAAATAGCTGGTGAGGCTGGCCATGTAGAAATACTTGGAGAACACCAGCAAGCCGAGCACCACCAGCGCACTGGTCACCCTGCCCTTCGACAGCCCGTGAGTCGCCGCCTGCCCGGCCTTGAGTTTGAACAGGTTCAGGTGATGGGCGTACCAGCGGCTGATGCGGTACAGCACGAACAGCGCAAACACCGCGAACAGACCGAACCACGCCACGTTGCCCTGACCGAACGGAATAATGATCGCCGCTGCCAGCAACGGGCCGAACGCAGAACCGGCGTTACCACCGACCTGGAAGGTCGATTGCGCCAGACCGAAGCGCCCGCCCGAGGCCAGCCGCGCGATCCGCGAAGCCTCGGGGTGGAAGGTCGAGGAGCCGATACCGATCAGCGCCGCCGCCAGCAGAATCAACGGAAAACTGCCGACCATCGACATCATCACGATGCCGATCAGCGTGCAAACCGAACCTGCCGGCAACAGCCACGGTTTCGGATGGCGGTCAGTGTGATAACCGACCCACGGCTGCAGCAACGATGCTGTCAGTTGAAAGGTCAGGGTAATCAAACCGACCTGGGTGAAGCTCAAACCATAGTTGGCCTTGAGCATCGGATAGATCGACGGCAGCACCGACTGAATCAGGTCGTTGATCAAATGCGCCAGCGCCACCGCGCCGATGATACGCATCACCAACGGGCTGCTTTGGGGAGGAGCGGACGCCGAGGCAGCGGCGGTCTGAGCGTTGCTGATAGCCATGAAAGTTTCCGTACAGCAGATGGGTGCACGCAGGCAGGTGCGCCAATGTGCCATTTTTCGGTGCGCCAGCGCCATCCCCTTAGCCAGCTAACTAACGTCCAACTCCATAACTCATCAACCCCTGTAGGAGCTGCCGCAGGCTGCGATCTTTTGATTTTGTTTTTAAGGGCAAGATCAAAAGATCGTCCGATCGCGGCCCGAGCCTTCGGCAGCTCCTACATGGGATAGGTGATAGCTCAACGCCATGGTCTGAATCTTGCCTTGCTTCTCTCCTCGAACGCGGCCGCCTTACAAAGGCAGCCGAGAATGGGAAGTTTCGCTACAGAGCCGGCCTACAGAGCGGGCGAGAGTGAACTTTCGAGGCCTTTTAGCAGGGCACGACATCGAGGTCGCACGACCGCGATGCACGCCATTGGTGCGTGGTGTCCAGAGGAGTCATGAGGCATGCAGGCTTTCTTGTCACCGGGGATCAAATTGCTGGGGCGGTTTGGATTCGCACGTAAATTCCAGCTGTTGTTTCTGCTGTTCATTCTGCCGTTGGCCGGCAGTCTGTTGATGATCGGCCAGGACTATCGCGACAAGCTCAACCTGATTTCCGGCGAACGTGCCGGGGTGCGCCAGTTGCTCAGCCTCGATGCGCTGGACAATCTGCTCGCCGCCCAGCGTGACCGCGCCGCCCGTTGGCGCGCCACCGAAACCAATCGCCAGCCGACCCCGGCAACCCTCGCCGCCATGGCCGCGTTCGACAAGGTTCAGCCCGCCGTTGTGCAAGCCACCACGGATCTGGGCAACGCCCTGAAAAATGAAGGCGCCGAAGGCGAAACCCTCGCTCGCTATCAAGCCCTGCAAACCGCACTCGGCGGTCTGGATTCGAAAAGCCTGAGCAGCGTCGGCTGGTGGCCGGACGGTTATGACCGTTTCACCAACGCCCTCAGCGCCCTGCAAGCCTTGCGCGAGCAGATTGTCATGGACAACCGCCTGACGCTGGCGCCATGGCTGGAAACCTATCTGCTGACGCAGATCTCCACGCAGCACGCACCGGATCTGATCGAGCGCGTGGGCCGCCTGGCGGCGGTCGGCCAGGCTTCGGTGGTCTCGGGACAATTCACTTTGCAGAGTCGCTTGCAGCTGCGTGACCTGCGCGGCCGCATCGGCGACGCCCGCGAGCAGCTTGTCAAAACGGCAGGCCTGCTCGAAGCGCGCCTGCCGAGCGATCTGCAAACCTGGGCCGGTCAGTACCACGACAGTCTCAAGCGCCTCGATGCTGGGCTGAAAGTGCTGGATGACGGCGTGTTCGGCGGCAGCATTACCCTCAAACCGGAAGACTTCGAACGCAGCCTCGATGCACTATTGGGCGACCTTGCGTCGTTGCGCCAGCAATCACTGCTGTCGCTGGATCAGCGTCTGGACGCCTACCACGCTTCGGCGATTCGCCAGTTCATCGTGGTCGCGGCGATCTTCGGTTGCCTGCTGTTGGCGGCGCTGTACCTATTCGTCTGCCTGCAGGCTTCGATCCGCCGCAGCGCCAGCGGCATTACTCTGCTGGCCGAGGCCCTGCGTGACGGCAACCTGAGCCTGCAAGTGCCGGTGGTGGGCCGCGATGAGCTGGCGGCGATCAGCACCGCGCTCAACGTTGCCGTGGTGCAACTGCGCGCCAGCATGCTCGGGGTCGATCACGAGACCTCGCAACTGAGCCACGCGGTGCGCAGCCTCAACGATCACTCCAGCGGCGCGCTCAGTGAAGTCGAAGCGCAGCAATTGCAGATCAGCCAGATCGCCGCCGCTGCCACGCAACTCGCCGCCACTTCGCAAGGGGTGGCGCAGAGTTGCGAACAGGCTTCCGGCAGCGCCCAGCACACGCGGCGCATCGCTGCCGACAGCAGCCGCGACAGTCAGCGCACCACGGCGAGCATTCAGCAACTCAACCAACGCTTGAACGACACCGCTGCCGCACTTGGTCGAGTCAGCGAACAGGGTCAGCAGATTCAACTGGTGGTCGACACCATTCGTGGCGTCGCCGAGCAGACCAACCTGTTGGCACTCAACGCTGCGATCGAGGCGGCACGCGCCGGCGAACAGGGACGCGGCTTTGCCGTGGTCGCCGATGAAGTGCGCAGCCTGTCGCAGCGCACCCAGTCATCGACCGCGCAGATTGCCGGCACGGTCGACAGCCTGCGCGCCACGGTCAACGAAGCGGTGAGTCTGATGGAAGCCGCGTGCGGCCAGGCGCAATCGGATGCCGAAGCGGTGACCGGTCTTGGTGAACGTCTCGGCGAAATCGCCAGCGCGGTGCAGAGCGTCACTGACACCCTGGCGCAGATCGCTACCGCCGTCGAAGAACAGGCAAGCACCGCCGATGAAGTCAGCGGCAATATCCAGCAGGTCGATCAGGCCGCGGTGCGTCTGCTGGAAGGCGCCCGTGCAGTGAACCTGGCGGCGGACACCCTGAGCCAGGGCAGCAAGGCCCTGAGCGACAACACCGCACGCTTCCGCCTCAGCTGATCCGCGCCTCGGGGAAGTCTGCTTCCAGCTCGGTCTTCAGCCACTGAATAAACCACGCCGCATCCGCCGACAGTTCGGCGGACGGCGTGAGGACCCGATAGCTTTCCAGCTTCACCTGGGCGTCCACCGCGCGCACCAGTTTGCCGGACTTCAGTTCCTCGCGAACCAGCACTTCGTTGGCCAGGGCTATGCCCTGCCCGCTTTCGGCCACCGACAGCGCGTGATCGTTGTTGACGTAGAGCATGTCCGAATTGAGGTGAATATCCAGGTCGTGCGCGGCGAACCACAGGTTCCACCATTCGCCGTCATCGACGTGGATCAGCTCGTGACGAACCAGATCGGCCGGGCTGGTCACAGGTCCGATGCTGGCGAGATAGTGCGGGGTGCAGATCGGAAACACGCGCGGGCAGATCAACGCTTCACGGGAGTCGGCGTACTGCCCGTCGAGGCCATAAACAATGCCCAGATCGGCGCTTTTGCCATCGACTTCGGTGAAGGTCGAGTTCGGCTCAATGGCGAATTTCAAACCTGGCCGCAAATGACGCATCGCTTCAATCCGTGGCATCAGCCAACGCTTGGCGAACCCCGGCACCACCATGATCCGCAACCAGCGCTCGGCCTCTTTGGGCTGCGCTTCCTTGCCGGCCTCGATAATCAACTGCAGGGCCGCGGCGATCTTGCGGTGGTACTTCTCCCCCGCCGCTGTCAGGTTGACCCCGCGCGAAGTGCGCTCGAACAACTGAATGCCCAGCCACTCCTCCAGCAACTTCACGTGCCGACCAATCGCTGGCTGGGTCACATGCAGGGCTTTCGAGGCTTCGACGTAGCTGCCCAAGCGCGCGGCGGCATCAAAGGCACGCACCGCGTTGAGCGGCGGCAAACGCTGGTCGGGCATGATTCCTGGCACCTTTGGCTGTTAAATTAACTAACACCTGCCATGTTTAAATTGAAGTTTCGCCCCGCGCAAGCCCTCGCTGATAATCGAGCCACAGCAGAACAAAAAAACAGCTGGTTTCACCCCGAACGCAATCTCGATCCTGCCCAGAAAAATAATATCCATGGCCCGACGACGTCGCTGATTCACAGCGCCATCGCAGGCGATGGGGGAATCGGAGGTAACGCATGAATGCCCTGCATTCGCTGCAAACGCTGGCGGTGTCGATCCGCTCGGTGCGCAAGGTTTACGGTGATCCGAACACCGGTCCGGTGGCGTTGAAAAACATCGACCTGGACATCCACGACAACGAATTCTTTACCCTGCTCGGCCCTTCCGGCTGCGGCAAAACCACCCTGCTGCGGATGATCGCCGGCTTCGAGTTTCCCACCGAAGGCGAGATTCTGCTGTACGGCGAAAACATCGCTGATCGCCCGCCGTTCCAGCGGCCGGTCAACACAGTGTTCCAGCATTACGCACTGTTCCCGCACATGACCATCGCCGAAAACCTGGCCTTCGGCCTCGAATCGCAGCCGATGGGCAAAGTCCTGAGCAAGACGCAGATCGCCGAGCGCGTGCGCGAGATGCTCGCGCTGGTGCAGATGGAGCGCTTCGCCCAGCGTAAACCGGCGCAGCTGTCCGGCGGCCAGCAACAGCGTGTCGCCCTCGCCCGCGCACTGGCGCCACACCCCAAAGTGCTGCTGCTCGATGAGCCACTGTCAGCGCTCGATCTGAAGCTGCGCCAGGCCATGCGCGAAGAGCTGAAATCGATTCAGGCCAAGACCGGCATCACCTTCATCTTCGTCACCCACGACCAGGAAGAAGCGCTGACCATGTCCGACCGCATCGCCGTGTTGTCCGAAGGCGAAGTGCAGCAGGTCGGCCGCCCCGAAGACATTTACGAACGCCCGCGCAATCGCTTCGTCGCCGACTTCATTGGCGAAACCAATTTCATCGAGGGCACGGTCACGCAAGTCGAAGACGGCATGGCCTGGTTCGCCGGGCCGGCCGGGCATCCGTTGCCGGCGCAAGCATGCAGCGATGTGGCGGTCGGCGCCAGCGTGACGTTGTCGGTGCGTCCGGAACGCCTGCATCTGGTCGCAGCCGACATGGAAAACGCCTTGCCGTGCCGGATCGAAGCGCAGATCTACCTTGGCACCGATCTGCAATATCAGGTCAGCCTCAGCGACGGTTCGCGCCTCACCGTGCGCACGCCCAACTGCGTCGATCAGAGCCTGCGCTTTGCCGTCGGCAGTCAGGCCGGTCTGTTGTTCGACCGGGGAAGCGCCAGCGTCCTGCACGATTGAGCCCGAGGAGTTGCCATGCACGCCTTACCGATTGCCAACACGCTGGAACGCCGCAAGGCTTTCCAGAGCTTCCTCGGAGTGAGCCCGGCGCTGCTCGCCATCGGCTTGTTTCTGGTGGTGCCGATCCTGATCGTCATCGGCTATTCGCTGATGGAAGCCAACCCCTACGGCGGGGTCAATAAAGTCTTCAGTACTGATGCTTACACCTCGTTGCTGTTCGAACGCCAGATGGACGACAGCCTCGCGTTCGCCGACTCCTATCTGATCATTGCCCTGCGCTCGATCGGCATCGCCGGGCTGACCACGATCATCACCCTGCTGATCGGTTTCCCGGTCGCGGTGTGGCTGGCGATGCAACCGGCGCACCGGCGTGGCTTGCTGATCTTTCTGATCACCGTGCCGTTCTGGGCCAACCTGCTGATCCGCACTTACGCGTGGATTCTGCTGCTGCGCAACACCGGAGTGATCAACAACAGCCTGATGGGCATGGGCGTCATCCATGAGCCGTTGCAGTTGTTGTACACCGACGGCGCGGTGCTGCTGGGGCTGGTTTACACCTACGCACCGTTCGTGGTCTTGCCGATCTACGCGACGCTGGAAAAGATGGATATCCGCCTGCTCGAAGCGGCGCAGGATCTGTATGCCGGACGCGTGCGCACCTTGCGCAAAGTGGTGTTGCCGATTGCCAAACCGGGGATTCTCGCCGGCGCCATCCTCACCTTCGTGCCTTGTCTGGGCGCAATGATCGCTCCGGAATTGCTCGGCGGCGGCACGCGGATGATGCTCGGCAATCTGATTTTCCGGCAGTTCAGCGATGCCCGTAACTGGCCGTTCGGCGCCGCACTGTCGCTGGTGCTGATGGCCGCCGTGATGCTGGTGCTGACCGTGTATGCCCTGCGCGCCGAGCGCCAGCGCATCGCCAAGGGAGGTGCGTGATGCTCGGATTATTCAAACGCAAAGGGCTGGGCGTGCAGGACTTCCCCGGCTTCGGCGGCTTCAGTTTCCTGTTCTATCTGTACCTGTATGCGCCAATCGTGGTGCTGGTGGTGTTCTCGTTCAACGCCAACCAGTCGGCGACGGTGTGGACCGGGTTCAGCCTCGACTGGTACCGCGCCGCGTTCGCCAATCAGGCCCTGCGCCAGGCCGCCGGCAACAGCCTGTTGATCGCGGTCTGCGCAAGCATGATCGCCACCGCGATTGCCACCCTCGCCGCCCTCGGTACTTCGCGCGGCGCCAGGTTCAAGGGCCTGCAACTGTCGATGGGCGCAATCATGCTGCCGCTGGTGTTGCCGGAAATCGTCGTCGGTGTGGCGACGCTCGCCTTGTTCTCCACCATCGGCCTGTCACTGGGTTACGGCAACCTGATCATCGCCCATACGGTGTTCTGCATTCCGTTCGCCTACCTGCCGATCCGCGCTCGCCTCAACGACATGGACCTGTCGCTGGAACAAGCCTCCGCCGACCTCTACGCCGGCCCGTGGCGCACCTTCCGCAAAGTGACCTTGCCGCTGCTGATGCCGGGGATTTTCTCCGGGCTGATGCTGGCCTTCATCGTCTCGCTGGATAACTTCGTGATCTCGATGATGGTCTCCCAGGCCGGCACCACCACCCTGCCGATCTTCATCTTCGGTCTGTTGCGCATGGGCGTGACACCCGACGTCAACGCCGTCTCGACCCTGATCCTCGGCGTCTCGGTGCTGTTCGTCAGCCTCTCTTACCTGCTGGGCAAAAAGCCCGCCTGAACCTTCTACGAACCGTGGGGAAATAACATGAGCAAGTGGATGAAAAGCGTCGGCACCGGGTTGTTCCTGACTGTGCCGCTGATCATGGCCGGCAGCGTTCAGGCCGCGGAAAAACTCAACGTGGTGAGCTGGAGCGGGTACTTCTCGCCGGAGATTCTCGCCAAGTTCCAGAAGCAGACGGGCATCGAAGTCACGGTCGATTCCTACGACTCCAACGAGACCCTGCTGGCCAAGCTGAAACAGGGCGGCGCTGGCTATGACGTGGCGATTCCGTCGCACCAGTTCATCCCGATTCTGATCAAGGAAAACCTGCTCGAGCGTTTCGATCCGGTCAAGGAACCGTACTACGCCAGCGTTGTGGATAACCTGAAAAAACCGAGCTGGGACCCTGAAGGCGCGTATTCGGTGCCGTTCATCTGGGGCACTACCAGCGTGGTGCTCGACAGTGCGCGCTACCAAGGGCCGGCCGACAGCTACAAAGTTTTGTACGAGCCGCCAGCCGAGTTGCAGGGGCGGATCAACATGTTCGATTCGGTCAGCGATATGGTCGACATGGCCAGCCTGTATCTGAACATTCCGCTGTGCAGCGAAGACCCGAAACAGATGCAGCAGATCCTCACGCTGCTCAAGGCGCAGAAGCCGTTCGTGAAGACTTACAGCTCCAAGGCCGGCTCGATTCGCGAGAACCTTGCCTCGGGTGAAATCGACATGTCGATGTTCTGGGGCGGCTCGTCGATGCGCGCCCGGGAGATGAAACCGAGCCTGAAATACCTGTACCCGAAAGAAGGCGTGCTGGCCTGGGTCGACAACATGGTCATCCCCACCGGCAGCAAGAATCCGGCGAATGCCAAGGCGTTCATCGCGTTCCTCAGCCAGCCGGAGAACTCGGCGATGACGCAGAACTTCCTCAAGCACCAGAGCCCGATCAAAGGCGTCGAACCGTTCCTCGACGCGGCGCTCAAGGATGCGCCGGAATTACACATTCCCGAGGGTACCAACGTGGTGTTCAGCAAGACCTGCGGTGAAGGCGCGATCCGCCTCGCCGACCGTCTCTGGACCAACCTGATGCGTTGATCCCTGCCGCCCCGGTATGCAGCCGGGGCGTTTCTCCAGCCGTCTGAAAGGCGCCGTTGTCATGAACTCCAATAACATCAGCGAACTGGTCCTGCTGCAGGCCCACGCCCTCGCCGACCGCATCCGCCTGCGTCAGGTGTCCTGCCGCGAAGTGATGCAGACTTATCTTGCCCATATCGAACGTTTCAATCCGATGGTCAATGCGCTGATCAGCCTGCAGGCGCCCGATGTTCTGCTGGCTCAGGCCGATGCGCGCGACGCTGAACTGGCGCGCGGTGAATACCGTGGCTGGATGCACGGCCTGCCCCACGCAATCAAGGATCTGTCGCTGACCCAGGGCATCCGCACCACGCTGGGTTCGCCGCTGTTCAAGGACTTTATCCCCGAGCGCGACGGCATCATGGTCGAGCGGATCAAAGCGGCCGGCGCGATCATCATCGGCAAGACCAACACCCCGGAATTCGGCCTCGGTTCGCAGAGTTACAACCCGCTGTTCGGTGCGACTGGCTGCGCTTATGACCCGAGCAAAACGGCGGGCGGCAGCAGTGGCGGCGCAGCGGCGGCGTTGGCGATGCACCTGGTGCCGGTGGCCGATGGCAGCGACATGATGGGGTCGCTGCGTAATCCGGCGGCGTTCAACAACATCTTTGGTTTTCGTCCGTCGCAGGGCCGCGTGCCGTTTGATGACAGTGCAGATCTGTTTTTCGATCAACTCGGTTACGAAGGGCCGATGGCCCGCAGCGTGCGCGATGCAGCGTTGTTGCTGTCGGTGCAGGCCGGGGGCGATGCGCGGGCGCCGCTGTCGATCAGCGAATCCGGGGAGGCATTTGCCGAACCGCTGGAGCGCGACTTCAAAGGCACTCGGTTGGGGTGGCTGGGGGACTTCAATGGCTATCTGCCGATGGAGAGAGGTGTGCTGTCGCTGTGTGAGAAAACCTTTGCCGACTTTGAAAGCATCGGTTGTCAGGTTGAGTCGGTGGAGCCGGGTTTCGCGCCTGAGCGGTTGTGGAGCAGTTGGCGGACGTTGCGGCACTGGATGGTCGCGGGGTCTTTGGGCGCGACGTATGCCGATCTGCAAAAACGTGCGTTGTTGAAACCGGAAGCGATTTGGGAGGTGGAGAACGGCTTGAAGCTATCGGCCAGCGAAGTGTTCGCCGCATCCGCGGTGCGCAGCGATTGGTATCGGGCGATTTCGCGCTTGTTCGAACGATACGATTACCTGCTGCTGCCGAGCGCGCAGGTCTTCCCGTTCGATAAAACCCAGCCTTGGCCGACGTCTATCGAGGGCGTGAGCATGGACACGTATCACCGCTGGATGGAGGTGGTCATCCCCGGCACGCTGTCGGGTTGCCCGGTCGCCAACGTTCAGGCGGGATTCAATTCAAATGGTTTACCGATGGGCCTGCAAATCATCGGCAAGCACCAGGCCGACTTCGCTGTCCTGCAATTGGCGTACGCGTATGAACAGGTCAGCCGCTGGTTCCAGCGCTGCCCTTCACCGCTGCTCGGCCAATGATTTTGATAAACGGTTGAAAGCGTAGAAAAAATTTTTAAATTTACGCTTGACGCTTTTCCATTTCAGGGGAATAATGCGCGCCACTTGGCTACATAGCTCAGTTGGTTAGAGCATAGCATTCATAATGCTGGGGTCCGGGGTTCAAGTCCCTGTGTAGCCACCAAGTACTAAAAACGGCTTACCGAAAGGTAAGCCGTTTTTTTATGCCTCGAAAAAACATCATCTGTGGTGAGGGGATTTATCTCCTCACCACAATGCCAAACCTGACCTATTCAGGCTGCTCTGCCGACAAGGCCATCAACCCCCTCGCCCAGATCTGCCGAGTGCGTAACCCGACCATCGCCCGCCAGTCAGGATCAGCCGGATAGAACTGTTCCAGCAGTTTCAACTTGATCGCCCGCCCCGTCGCATCCAGCGGATCGCCATGCAGATGCAGCCAATGGTCATCACGCAAATAACGATGCACCTGCGGCCCCGGATACGTTCCGCATTCGATCACGAATGGCATCAGCTGCACGCCGGGCAACGCATCGAGCAATGCCTGTGAGGTGTAGCCGGTAGCCGTCGCTGCGACACCGGTTTCGCTCAACGTTTCGGCGCCGGTGTGCAAGGTGTACAGCCACGGGCCGTAGATCGATTGCGCCTGGGTCAGTGCCGGGTAAGGCGCTTTGGTGATGGTCAGCAACATTGGATGGCCGTACTCGCCGGCGCCGGTGTGCAGGTCGAAACACATCACGGTTTCCGCATCCGCCAGATGCGCGTCGATGATCTGGTGCAGCGTGCGATTCGACCAGCTCGGCGCGCGGCCGCCATAGAACAGTCCATCGGGATGGCTGTGCTGACCGCCCTCGACAATCGACATCACCGCTGGCCAGCCGTGTTCGGCAATCTGTGCGTCGAGCAAAGCGTCGGCGCGCTGACGCTCGGGGCCGTGCAAATCGGTGCAGGTGTAGATCTCGTGCAGCGTGGCGTAGGCGCGGTTGTCCGGCAACGGGGCGGTGAAATCCAGATGGTTGCGGTTGAGGTCGATGTTGTCTTCGTTGACCCGGCGCAGCCACGCGGTGCCCCATGGGTTGATCAGGTGGATCATCACCACTGCGACATCCTTTGGCAGCGAGCCGGGAACGAAAGCCTGCAGCCAGTCAATCTGACATTCCGAACCGTAATAGCCCTCGACCCCATGGGTGCCGCTGAGTGCGACCAGCCGGCGCTTGGCTTGCGGGTCTCCGAGCACCGCGACATCGGTGCTCAGCGGTTCGCCAAAGGGGCCGCAACGCGGGTGCGCATACGAAGTGAGCGTGGCGCCAGCGGCGTTGGCGGCGGCAAGAAACCGTTCACGTTGATCGCGGTAGCTGGATTCGGTGGGGAACTCGCTGTGCATGCGTCGCCTCTTGTTGGTTTTGTATTTGTGGGAGCGAGCTTGCTCGCGAAGGCGATTGTGCATTCAACATTTTGGTTGCCTGACACGCCGCATTCGCGAGCAAGCTCGCTCCCACAGGGGCTTTGTTTCAGTTCGATGAATTTGGGATTGACCCTAGCGAATATCCGCCCCGAAAAGAAAGACAAAAATGCCCACCGGTTTGCGTCGCGACCGACCGGTCGATAAAGTCCGTCAGACCTTTCACCCCACGGACGGAGAGCCCCACGTGTTTCCAGCCCTGCCCCTGAGCCGCTTTCGCCTGCCTGCCCTGACGCTGATCATCAGCGCCCTGACCCTCACCGCGTGCAACGCCCCGCCCTCCTCGACCTTGCCGCTGGCGCCGGAAGCCGCTTCCGGTTACCGCACCGACCTGCAGACTCGCCACGCCAGTCAACACATGGCCGCTGCCGCCAACCCACTGGCCGCCGAGGCCGGGCGCGAGATGCTGCGCAAGGGCGGCTCGGCCATAGACGCGGCGATCGCCATGCAGGCGGTGCTGACTCTGGTAGAACCGCAATCCTCCGGGATCGGTGGCGGTGCGATGATCGTGTTGTGGGACGGCAAACAGGTGCGCACTTATGACGGGCGCGAAACCGCCCCGGCGGGTGCCACCGAGAAGCTGTTCCTGCAGGCCGACGGCAAACCGATGCCATTCCCCCAGGCGCAGATCGGCGGTCGGTCGGTGGGCACCCCGGGCGTGCTGCGTGCGCTGGAAATGGCACACAAGCAACACGGTCGCCTGCCGTGGGCCACGCTGTTTGAGCCGGCGATCAAACTCGCCGAGCAGGGTTTCGTGATCTCGCCGCGCCTGCATTCGCTGCTGGAATCCGACCCGGCGATCCGTAAATCACCGGACATGGCCGCCTACTTCCTCAACCGCGACGGCAGCGTCAAAGCCATCGGCACCCGTCTGCAGAATCCGGCATTGGCCGCCGTGCTCAAGCGCATCGCCAACGAAGGCCCGGACGCGCTGTACAAAGGCCCGATTGCCGAGGAGATCGTCGCCAAGGTGCAGGGCCACGCCAATCCCGGGAGCCTGTCGCTGAATGATCTTCAGCGCTATCAGGCCAAGGAACGCGCACCGCTGTGCACCGACTACAAGCGCTGGCAGGTCTGCGGCATGCCGCCGCCATCATCGGGCGGGATCGCCGTGGCGCAGATTCTCGGCACCTTGCAGGCGCTGGAAAGCCGCGACCCGCGCCTGTCGCTGACGCCGCTCAAACCGGTGAAAACCAACAAACCGGCCGGTATCGAACCCGATCCCCAAGCGGTGCACCTGATCGCCGAAGCCGAACGCCTGGCCTACGCCGACCGTGCGCAATACGTCGCCGACACCGATTTCGTTCCGGTACCGGTCAAAGGTCTGGTCGACCCGGGTTATCTGGCCAGCCGCGCCAGCCTGATCGGCGAACGCAGCATGGGCAGCGCCCAACCGGGCACCCCGCCGGGCGTGCAAGTGGCCTACGCGCCGGATCGCTCGCCGCTGCGCATTTCCACCTCGCAAGTCGTCGCCGTGGATGACTTGGGCGGTGCGGTGTCGATGACCACCACCATCGAAGCGGCGTTCGGCTCGCATCTGATGGTGCAGGGCTTTTTGCTGAACAACCAGATGACCGACTTCTCGTTCATCCCCGAAGAGAACGGGCAGAAAGTCGCCAACCGCGTCGAACCCGGCAAACGCCCTCGCTCGTCGATGGCGCCGACGCTGATCTTCGACCGCAACAGCGGCGAATTCCTCGCCAGCGTCGGCTCGCCGGGCGGTTCGCAGATCATCGAATACGTGGCCAAGACCACCGTCGGCCTGCTCGACTGGAACCTCGACCCGCAAAGCGCCATCAGCCTGCCCAACTTCGGCAGCCGCAACGGCCCGACCGAACTGGAACAAGGCCAGTTCAGCCCGGCGTTGATTCAGGCGTTGAAGGACAAGGGCCATGCGGTGAATGAAATCGACATGACCAGCGGCACCCAGGCGATCGTTAGGGTCAAGGATGCGCAGGGTAAAGCGTCTTTGGAGGGTGGCGCGGATCCGCGGCGTGAAGGGGAAGCGTTGGGGGATTGAGGTTACGCAGAAACAAGAAAAGGCTTACCGCGAGGTAAGCCTTTTTTCATGCAACGGGTTTAACGCGCAATATCACCCGGCTCAGCGATTAGCCACCAGATGCGCCCCAAACAGCAGATAACAACCACCGGCCAAGCGATCCAGCCATTGCCGTGAACGCTCGTAAACACTCGCGATCCGGCGGCTGGCGAAGAACAACGCAACGCTGCAATACCAACTGAACGACAGCGTGGCCATGGTCAGCACAGCCAGTGTTAGCAGTAGCGGCGGGACGTGGGCCGGCATTGCGGTGGCGAAGATGGTGGCGACGAACAGTGCCGACTTGGGGTTGGTCATGTTGCCCAGAAAGCCCCGCCCGTAGGCGCCCAGCAGGGTCTGTTGCGACTCATCCAGCGTACCGGCGGCAATCGGCGCTTTGCGTTTGAACTGCTTGAGGCCGAGGTAGATCAGGTAGCAGCCACCGGCGATCTTGAAGCTCAGGTACAGGGTTGGCGCCGCGCTGAACAAGGTCTGAATCCCCAAACCGCCGGCCAGGCCCCACAACACGGTGCCGCTGGCGACGCCCAGCGCCGCGACCATGCCATGGCGTCGGGAACGGCTGACCGCCAGTTGGGCGATGTTGAAGAAGTTCGGGCCGGGGGTGACCACCGCGACCGTCCACAACAGCGCCAGCGACAGCAACGGGGCGAGATAGCTGGAAAGCGAAAGGTCCATGGGGCGAGCGCCTGATTGGTTCGACAATGCCCCACACCTTGCTACATCCGGCGCGCGTTTTCCATCAGATGCAGGTCACAGCGGCAGGGTTTTACCGTCCACCGCATCGCCAATCGTCAGGAAATGCCCGCCGGCCACGTGGTGCAGCGTGCGCAAGCCATCATGCCCGTCGAAATGCCAGCGCCCGTCGCTGAACACCCGCTCATCGGCCTGGGCGGCGATGACTTCGGCGAGGAACAGGTCGTACTGCTCGTGGTTGCGCGGTTCTGGCAGCAAGCGGCATTCGAGCCAGGCCACGCAGCCTTCGAGCAGAGGCGCCTCGACGGTTTCACCGGCGAAGGTTTGCAGGCCATAAGCCTGAAACTTGTCCTGCCCCTGATTCTGCTGGATCTCCAGCCCCGAGGTATTGCCGACGGTTTGCACGATGTCAGCCTGATTGACGCACGGCACGTTGAGCACAAACGTGCCGGACGCTTCGAGCAACTGGCGCGTCCAGGTGGACTTGTCGAGGACGACGGCGACTTTCGGCGGTTCGAAATCCAGCGGCATCGCCCAGGCGGCGGCCATGATGTTGCGCTGGCCGTCATGGGCAGCACTGACCAGCACGGTCGGCCCGTGATTGAGCAGACGGTAGGCTTTGTTCAAGGGCACCGGGCGGCGGTGGGAAGCACTCATGGGGATCTGCTCCGGGGAAAAGGAACAGATTGTAGCGCCAGACCACAGAAAGAAGGCGGATGAAAAACCTGTGGGAGCGAGCTTGCTCGCGAAGGCGATAGGTCAGTTACATCAATGTTGAATGACACACCGCATTCGCGAGCAAGCTCGCTCCCACATGGGATCAATGGAGGTTAGTTAGACAGTTGATTGGCAAACTGGCCGACCGCATCCACCACTTTCTGCGCGCCGTCCTGAATCTCGACAATCACCGTGCCCGCTTCCGCCGCCAGCGCCAGGCCTTGCTCGGCCTGCAGCTTGCCATCGGTCATCAGCGCCACAGCATTGCGCGCCATCTCCTGGTTCTGCCGCACCACGGTGACGATTTCTTCGGTCGCCTGGCTGGTTCGCGAGGCCAGTTGCCGTACTTCGTCGGCCACCACCGCAAAGCCTCGGCCCTGTTCACCAGCGCGAGCCGCCTCAATGGCAGCGTTGAGCGCCAGCAGGTTGGTCTGCTCGGCAATGCCGCTGATGGTTTTGACGATGGTGCCGATCACCTGCGACTGCTCGTTCAGCGCCTCGATGCCCTCACCGGCCGCCTGCATGTGTCTCGACAGATCACGCATCACATTCACCGCCTCGGTGACCACCGTGGTGCCACGTTGCGCGGTGTTGTCGGTTTGCTGCGAAGTGCTGTAGGCAATGCTCGCCGCGTCGGCAACCGCTTGTTCGCGGTTGACCTGATCGGTAATCACCGTGGCGAATTTCACCACTTTGTACAGTTTGTTGTTGGCGTCGACCACCGGGTTGTAGGACGCCTCCAGCCACACCGTACGACCATGGCTGTCGACCCGCTTGAAGCGCTCGGCGACAAACTCACCGTTGTTCAGGCGACGCCAGAAATTCTGGTACTCGGCGCTGTTGTACTCCTCGGGTGTGCAGAACATCCGGTGATGTTTGCCTTTGATCTGCGCCAGGCTGTAACCCATGCCATGCAGAAAGCGCTCGTTGGCATTCAACACGTTGCCATTGAGGTCGAACTCGATCACCGCCGTCGAACGCACCAACGCACCGATCAGGTTTTCGTGTTCGCGAGAGGCTTCGATGGTGCGGGTCAGGTCACTGGAAAAGATCGAGAAATGCTTGATCCGCCCGTCCGAGGAACGCACCGGTTGCACGATGGAGCGCAGCCACGCCTCTTCGCCATTACCGCGCGAGAGGCGCACGGCCCCGGCGAAATGCTCGCCCCGCGTCAGTGCGGCCTTGAAGCGATGATGGAATTCGTCGGACTTCACATGCGCCGGGACGATGTCTTCAATGGCACGCCCCACCAGGTCCTGGCTCTTGTAGAGCATCTCGGTGAGGAAGTTCTGGTTGACCGACTGGATCCGCCCATCGGCCTCCAGGGTCAGCACCAGCATCTCGCTTTCCAGGCTTTCCTTCACCTGCAGCAGGCTGGAGAGTTCTTCACGAAGAGTGGCCAGCTCTTGCTTGAGGCGTTTGTTGAACATGGGAAAGTACCGATAGGCAGGGTAGAAAGCGGGATGCAGCCTAACCATCGGCCTTGGAAAAGTTTTCTGAAGAGCGATTGAGACCGGTCAGTCAAAAATAATCCCGTCGGGCTTTTGCTCCTATTCATCGCCCTCACTGAGCCGTTACAAAAGCCACCGCTCTGGACCGGCCACTTCAGGTATTCTCAGGGCAAATTGCAACAACATGTTGCCGGTAACTGCCCGATAAGGAGTCCCGTTTTGGATTTATCGACCGCTGCCTGGATGGTTCACGACACCCGTCTGATTCTCTGCTGCCTGTTGGCGATTGCCACAATTATCGTGTTGATCAGCGCCACCAAACTTCCGCCCTTTCTCTCGATCCTGATCGGCACTTTTATTGCCGGTGTCGGCGCCGGTTTGCCCCCGGAAGACGTGGCCAAGGCGTTCAGCAAAGGCGCCGGGGCGATCCTCGGTGAGGCCGGGATCATCATTGCCCTGGGCTCGATGCTCGGCGCGCTGATGGCCGAGTCCGGCGCGGCCGACCGCATCGCTTCAACCTTGCTCGGCCTGGGTAAAGGCAAGTCCCTGCCGTGGGTCATGGCGCTGGTGGCACTGGTGATCGGCCTGCCGCTGTTCTTCGAAGTGGGGCTGGTGATGATGGTGCCGATCATCTTTGTCATGGCCGGTCGTTCGGGCCAGCCACTGTTGAAAATCGCGATTCCGGCCCTGGCCGGGATGACCACCCTGCACGCCTTGATGCCGCCGCACCCCGGGCCGCTGATCGCGGTCAGCGCGCTGCATGCCGACCTTGGGCTGACCATGTTGCTGGGCTTCAGCATCGCGATTCCGGCGGTGATTCTGGCGGGGCCGCTGTACGGCAACTGGCTGTCGAAACGCATGCACGTCGATGGGCCGGCAGAGCTCGGCGCACTGTTCAGCGCCCCACCGAAAGCGCCGCGCCAGCCGAGTTTCGGCATGTCGCTGCTGATCATTCTGTTGCCAGTGCTGCTGATGCTCGGCAGCACCCTGGCGAAAGTCGCGATGAGTCCGGAAAGCAGCGTCGCCCTGACCCTGAAGTTCCTCGGCGAACCGTTGGTGGCGCTGGGCATTGCGGTGATGGCGGCAGTGATCTGCCTCGGTTGGGCCAACGGCATGCCGCGCGAGCAAGTTGGCGGCACGCTGCGCAAAAGCCTGGCACCGATTGCCGTGTTGCTGCTGACGATTGGTGCCGGCGGCGGCTTGAAGCAGACCTTGCTGGACGCCGGCGTCAGCCAGACCATCAGTAAAGTCGCCGAAGGTGCGCATATGCCCTACCTGCTGCTGGCCTGGCTGATTGCCGTGGCACTGCGTCAGGCCACCGGCTCGGCGACCGTCGCCACGACCACGACGGCGGGGATCCTGGCGCCGATGATGGCCGGACTCGCCGCGACGCAAAGCTCGTTGGTGGCGCTGGCGATTGGCGCCGGCTCAGTGTTCTTCTGCCACGTGAACGATGCCGGCTTCTGGATGGTTCGCGAGTATTTTGGCTTGCAGCTCAAACAGACGATCTGGGTCTGGTCGATTCTGCAAACCATTGTCTCGGTGGTGGGACTGGTCGGAACTTTGCTGTGGTGGCACTGGCTGACCTGACACTCGTCAGGAACAGGGCGCCACGGATTGGCGCCCGACACCGCTCATGCGCGAACCGAAATACACTGCGCTGACAATGCCGACCGCGCCCATCACCGCACAGAACATCACGCAGATCCATGGGCTCCACGGCATCAGACCGATCAGCAACAGCGGGGTGATGCTCGCCCACGCGGCGTAGGCAATGTTGTAGGTGAAGGAGATGCCCGATACGCGAATCCGCGCCGGAAACAATCCGACCATCACCGATGGCACCGCGCCGACCACACCGCAGCCCAGGCCGGCGATGGCGTATGCCAGGCCCACCCAGTTACCGCCCGTGATCAAACAGCTGTAAAGCACGCCAACGCCCAATGGCAGCAGCAGGCTATACAGCATGACCGTGCGCCAGGCACCGATGCGATCGACCAGCAGCCCGGCAATCACACAGCCGACGTTGAGGAAGACAATGCCCAACGCGCTCAGGGCAAAGGTGTGACTGGCGCTCATGCCGAAGGTTTTCTGCATCATGGTCGGGGTGATGACCACGAACACCACCACCGCCGACGTCAGCACACAGGTCAGCAGCATCGCCGGCAACATCGCCAGACGATGCTCGCGCAGCACCGTGCGCAGCGGCAGTTCGACCCGCGCTTCACGCTGGGCTTCCATGGCCATGAACACCGGGGTTTCGCTCAACCAGCGGCGCAGGTAGACACCGATCACGCCGAACACACCGCCGAGCAGGAACGGATAACGCCAGGCGTAATCGAGGATTTCTGCCGGGGTGAACACCTGCGCGAGGAACGTCGCGGTCAGCGCGCCAATCAAGTAACCGAAGGTCAGCCCGGCCTGCAAAAAGCCCAGCGCGTAACCGCGATGCCCGGCAGGCGCGTGCTCGGCGACGAACACCCAGGCGCTCGGGACTTCGCCGCCGACCGCCGCGCCTTGCAGGATGCGCAGCGCCAGCAACAGCAGCGGCGCGAAATAGCCGATCTGGGCATAAGTCGGCATGATCCCGATCAGCAGGCACGGCAGCGCCATCATCAGGATGCTCAGACTGAAAACCTTTTTCCGGCCCAGGCGATCGGCGAAATGCGCCATCAGAATACCGCCCAGCGGGCGCGCCAGATAACCGGTGACGAAGATCCCGAAGCTTTGCAGCAGACGCAGCCACTCGGGCATTTCCGGCGGGAAGAACAATTGGCTGAGGGTCAGGGCGAAGAACACGAAAATGATGAAATCGTAGATCTCCAGCGCCCCGCCGAGAGCCGCAAGGCCGAGGGTCTTGTAGTCGGAACGGCTGAACGGCGCCGGTCGCGCTGTGGATTGGGCAGTCATGGCAAAGAACTCTGGCAGGCAAAAAACCAAGGCGCCCATGGTCTACGCAAATCCGCCTGGGGACAACCCGTTAGACCATAGTCCCGGATGGGCAAAACCTGCTCACAAAATGGCGGCGGTTGATTTACTGTTGAGGCTTGTCTGCAGCCACAGTCCAGTGAAAACCTGTGGGAGCGGGCTTGCTCGCGAATGCGGTGTGTCAGCCAAATCAGCGTCGACTGACACACCGCATTCGCGAGCAAGCCCGCTCCCACCCAAAGCACTCAGCGTGCTGCAGACCTGAAAATAACCATAAAAATCGAGGTACTCCCTGTGGCCGTTGATATCGAAGATAGCCGCTCCGCGCGCTTTGCCTTGCGCTGTTCAAGCTTTGCCGAACGCTGGTTCCCCGATTCCTGGGTATTCGCCGCACTGGCGGTGATCATTGTCGCGCTGGCCACTTTGGCCATGGGCGCCAAACCCACCGATGCCGCGATGGCCTTTGGCGACGGGTTCTGGAGCCTGATCCCGTTCACCATGCAAATGGCCTTCGTGGTGATTGGCGGCTACGTCGTCGCCAGTTCGCCGCCGGCGGTCAAGCTGATCGACAAACTGGCGCGCATCCCGAAAAACGGCCGCTCTGCCGTGGCCTGGGTCGCGCTGATCTCGATGGTCGCCTCGCTGCTGAACTGGGGCCTGTCGCTGGTATTCGGCGGTTTGCTGGTGCGCGCCCTCGCCCGCCGCACCGATCTGAAAATGGATTACCGCGCGGCCGGTGCGGCGGCGTATCTGGGCCTGGGCGCGGTCTGGGCGCTGGGCCTGTCCTCATCGGCGGCGCAGTTGCAGGCCAACCCGGCGAGCCTGCCGCCGGCGATCCTGTCGATCACCGGGGTGATTCCGTTCACCCAAACCATCTTCCTCTGGCAGTCCGGCGCCATGCTGCTGGCGCTGATCGTGATTTCGATCATCGTCGCCTACGCCACCGCACCCGGCCCGAACTCTGCGCGCGATGCCAAGGATTGTGGCATCGACCCGGCGTTCAACCTGCCACCGCTGCAACCGCGCACCCGTCCCGGCGAATGGCTGGAGCACAGTCCGCTGCTGATCATTTTGCTGGTGCTGCTGGCGGCCGGCTGGCTGTTCCACGAGTTCTCGACCAAACCGGCGATCACCGCGATTTCCGGGCTCAACACCTATAACTTCCTGTTCATCATGCTCGGCGCCCTGCTGCACTGGAGGCCACGCAGCTTCCTCGATGCGGTGGCCCGGGCGGTGCCGACCACCACTGGCGTGCTGATCCAGTTCCCGCTGTACGGCTCGATCGCCGCGCTGCTGACCACGGTCAAAGGTGCCGACGCACAGACCCTGGCGCATCACATCTCGACCTTCTTCGTCAGCATCGCCTCCCACGACACCTACGCGTTGCTGATGGGCGTGTACTCGGCGATTCTCGGCTTCTTCATCCCGTCCGGCGGCGGCAAGTGGATCATCGAAGCGCCGTACGTGATGCAAGTCGCCAACGATCTGCAATACCACCTCGGCTGGGCGGTACAGATCTACAATGCTGCCGAAGCCCTGCCGAACCTGATCAACCCGTTCTACATGTTGCCGCTGCTGGGCGTGCTCGGCCTGAAGGCGCGCGACCTGATCGGCTTTTCGTTCGTGCAATTGCTGGTGCACACGCCGCTGGTGCTGTTCTTGCTGTGGGTGCTGGGGACGACGTTGGCGTATACGCCGCCGGTGATGCCGTAGATTGACGAAATTGCACCTGCCTCATGGCAGGTGCAATCAATGTTGCTCGGAGGGCAGGAATCTCAACAGTTCAGGCAAAGCAACTTGAACCGTTTCCCAGACGACATCCAGATTGATGTCGAAGTAGCCATCAGCGATCCGGTTACACAATCCCGCGCATGCTGCGCCGGTTCTCGATCATACGGGACGGGCCTGTTCAAGAACCTGCTGACGAAATTTCAGCGGAAAGTCTCCCGGCGTCAGCAGGTCGACTGTAACTCCAAGCAAATCTTCAAGCTCGACCTGAAGCCCGCCGAGATCAAACAAGGTGGCACCGGGCAAGGGATCCACCAGTAGATCAAGGTCACTACCTTCCATATCGGTACCCAGCAAGGTCGAGCCAAAAACTCGTGGATTGGCCACACGGAATCTGCCGACAACCTCGCGAACGGCAGCTCGTTGCAGATCAAGAGCAATGGAGGGTTTCATGGTTCACTCAGGCCAGTTTCGATATCGCAGCAGTCTAGCAGTGCCGAAGAGCAGTAGACACCGCACCATTTGTCACCTAACTGTCACATTGCCTTGCTAGCGTCCGCCCGAAACAAACTGAAACAATTAAGCAGAACGGGCTGAAAGATGAAAGACGAGACAGTCGGCACTAACGCACCTGAATCCGACAACCCCACCGACACCAGTCGCCGCCGCTTTCTCGGCGGTGTCGCCGTCCTCGGCGTGGGCGCGACCCTGGCCGGCTGCGGCAACGCCAGCGATCAACCGGGTAAACCAGTCGAGCGCCCGCTGACCCCGACCGAGCTGGACAAGGCCCTGCGCGATCAGGTGAAAACCGTGGTGGTGATCTACGCCGAGAACCGTAGCTTCAACAACCTGTTCGGTGATTTCCCCGGTGTCGAGAAACCGCTGTCGGCGCTCAAGCCTGCCGATTATCAGCAACGTGACCGCGACGGCAGCCTGCTGCAGACGCTGCCGCCAGTCTGGGGTGGCGTGCTGCAGATCGGCCCGCAAACGCTTGATGGCGTGACCTACCCCAGCGCCACGCAGTTTCAGGAAAACCTGCCCAATGCGCCTTTCGCCCTCAAGGGCCCGAATGCCGAAGACTTGCCGTTCGGTCTGGTGACCCGCGATTTGTGGCACGTGTTCTATCAGAACCAGATGCAGATCAATGGCGGCAAGAACGATGGTTTTGTCGCCTGGGCCGACTCCGGTGGTTTGACCATGGGGCACTACGCCCAGAGCCGCTACTCGCTGCGCCTGTGGGATGTGGCGCAGGAATTCGTGTTGTGCGACAACTTCTTCCAGGGTGCCTTCGGCGGCTCGTTTCTCAACCACCAGTACCTGATCAGCGCCACCGCGCCGTTCTATCCGGACGTCGCCAATTCGGTGGCCAAGTCACAGATTGCCGCCCTGCAAAGCGATGATCCGACTGACCCGCGCCTCAAGCCACTGGAACAGTCACCCGCCAGCGCCATGACCGGCCCGCCGCAGTTCGGCCCGAGTGCGCTGACCCCGGACGGCTTCGGCGTCAACACCCTCGCTCCGCCGTACTGGCCGACGTGGATTCGCGATCCGGAACGTCCGGAATATTCCAAGGCCGATCTGCCCAACGTCATGGTGCCGCAGACCCACGAGCACATTGGCGACAAGCTGTCGAAGAAGAACGTCGACTGGGCCTGGTACGCCGGCGCCTGGCAGGCAACGCTGGATCAATACAAGGATTCGGGCGGCATTCCGAAGATCCCCAACTTCCAGTACCACCACCAGCCGTTCAACTACTTCAAGCAGCAAGGCCCGGAAAACCCGGACGAGCGCAACAAACGCCTGCGCGATGCCGGCCTGGGCGATGAATCAAGCACCAACAAGTTCTTCGCCGATGCCGAGGCCGGCAAGTTGCCGGCGGTGACGTTCTACAAGCCCCAGGGCAACCTGAACATGCACGCCGGTTATGCCGACGTCGCCTCCGGTGACCGGCACATCGTGCGCGCCCTGAAGGTGCTGCGCGAAAGCCCGCAGCGGAAAAACATGGTGGTGATCGTCACCGTCGATGAAAACGGCGGCTGGTGGGACCACGTGGCACCACCCAAGGGTGATCGCTGGGGCCCGGGGTCGCGGGTGCCGGCGCTGGTGGTGTCGCAATTCGCCCGCAAAGGCACGGTGGATCACACGGTCTACGACACGGCGTCGATCCTGCGCCTGATCACCCGAGTGTTCCAACTGGAAACCCTCGACGGCCTCAAGCAGCGCGATGAAGCGATGATCGCTCGCGGCCAGAAACCCATGGGCGATCTGACCAACGCCCTGCATTTTCAGGTCTGAAAAATGAGTTCTGCGGGCTGACGCAAAAATCCGTGAATGACGGCTTCTCTGTGCAACACGGCTGATCCACTATGAAGCGCCCCGAAACCCCGGGGAACCCACGCTGAAAAGGATCTGAGCATGTTCAAACTCGCAGGATTTACCCCCGCAGTTCTTACCCTCGCCGCGCTCACCCTGAGCGCGGCTGCCCACGCCGATGTCGACCTGAAGCTGGGCAGCACCGAGCGCGTCACTCGCCTCTTCGCCTACCCCAACAACTGCAGTGTGATCTGCTATCGCAACTGGTCGCTGGAGCAGACCGTCGCCCATTACCTGAGCCAGAGCGTGCAGCGCGATGGCTACACAAACGCCAAAGTCCTGGTGAAGAACGATAACGGGCAGATTTACGCCGAGATCAGCGGCGTCCCCGAAGGCTACGACAAACCGCTGTCGGCGCTGCTGGATGCCGGTGACCTGGCCTATACCGGCGCCAGCAAACTCAATGCCGATGGCAAATGGGCGTACAGCTGGTATCTGTTCCTGCCGCTGGGCATGGCCCTGGAAAACCGCAAGAGCGTCGAACTGCTGCACTTCCCGCCGGATTACTCGCTGACCCAGGCCCAGGATTATCTGCGCTCGAACACCACCGATCGCTGGGCCACCCTGCTGACCGTCAACGGCATCCCGACCGACCAGACGCCGGCCTATCAGACCATCATCGACATTGCGCCAATCGCCGCGCCATCCAACGCCGGCAGTGATCTGGAAGGTGTCTACGACTACTTCAAGGACTACCAGACCACGCTGGTCAAGCAGTTCAGCCAGACCGCCGCCGGCACCACCCTGCCGATGGTCGCCTTCGGTGCCCCGGTGCGTAACTGGATCAAGCAGCAATACGGCCCGACCGTGGCCGTATTGGGTCTGGCGACCATCAGCCCGAGCGCAGGGGTGAACGTGCCGGTGCTGGGTTCGAACCACCCGAGCTACATCTGGTACGCCGCCGACCCGGCCAGCTACGACGGCGATGAAGCGAAAGCCGATGCCGCCGGTTTGAAGGTCATGGGTCAGGACTTGAGCGCCGCTTGCTGGCAAGCCGGGATGGGCAGTAAACCCGGCACCGATGCGAAAGCCCTGCTCAACAGCTGTACGCAGACCTGGCAAGTGACGCAGAAGGTCAAGACCTGCGAGCTGTTCTACACCTCGATCCGCAACCTGACCCCGGCTCAGGCTGCCGCCAAATGCTCGACCACGCCGATCAAGGCCCAGTTGCAACAGCTTCAGGGCGAATTGCCGGCCCCTGCTGTTCCCGCGCCACACTTCTGATTTGCAGAAAAGACTTCCCGTGTCAGCCATTGCTGACGCGGGAAGCAGCCAATTACGCCTGTCAGATCTGACAGTAGACGGTTAGCGTCAAACACTGGAGGATTGGATCCAAACATGTTGCAGAGCTGACAGGATGTCAGACCCGAGAAGTCGCAGCATCTGGCTGACAGGGATCGTTATGAACAACCAGGCACATCAGCACCACGTTCCACGCGACGCGCCAGGCATCTACCCGTTTGCCGGGTTGCCTGTGCGTCTGGGTTTTCCGTCCACTGTCGATTTCGAAATCGTGCAGGACGAACATGGCCGCGCTGCCGTTGTGGCGCGTCGGGAGTTCCTGCGTATCACCAGAATGTGCCGCATTTCCGGACAACTGCTGCCCTACCGCTGCCGCCAGAGCCGTCAGTTGCTGAGCGGCATCCATATCTACGACCCGCGCTTTTGCGGGTTGCTCGAACATGCCTGCGATCCGAATGTTTTTCTCGACATGAGTGAATTGTGGCTGTGGGCGCTGCGCGACATTCAGCCGGGTGAACGCCTGAGCATCGACTTCGCCTCCACCGAAGACCGCTTGCTGCAGCAGTTTGCCTGCGACTGCGGCTCGCCGCGCTGTCGTGGATGGATCACCGGTTACGATGAACCACCCACGATCGAGGGCCAGCACTTTTTGCAGCGCTGGCGAGGTGCGCACTGATCGGGATTACAACGCGCCGACCGGACGCAGACGATATTGCGGCGGCAGTTGCTCGAAACCGCTGATGGTGGTGTTCAGGCTTTTCCAGCGACCGTCCTTGATGCCGTAGATGCAGCCGTGAATCGACAGGCTCTGGCCGCGATGCCAGGCGTTCTGGATGATGCTGGTGTGGGCGACGTTGGCCACTTGCTGGACGACGTTGAGCTCGCAGAGGCGGTCGACCTGCTCTTCCTCGGTCGGCAGCTTGGCCAGTTCTTCACGTTTTTCGTAATACAGGTCACGGATCGAGCGCAGCCAGCCATCGATCAGGCCGAACTGGCGATCCTGCATCGACGCGCGCACACCGCCGCAGCCATAGTGGCCGGTAACGAGGATATGTTTGACCTTGAGCACGTCGACCGCGTACTGAATCACCGACAGGCAATTGAGGTCGGTGTGCAGCACCACGTTGGCGACGTTGCGGTGTACGAACAGATCGCCCGGCAGCATGCCGACGATCTCGTTGGCCGGCACCCGTGCGTCGGAGCAGCCGATCCACAGATATTCCGGGGTCTGCTGGCGCGCCAGCTTGGCGAAGAAATCCGGGTCTTCCTTGGTGATCGCGTCAGCCCAGCGCTCGTTGTTATCAATCAGGTCTTGTAAGTCGTGCATGGTTAAGGCCTCAAGAAAGATGCGCAGGTATGACAAACGACCGCCCGTCGGGGTCACGCAAGGATCGCAAGTGTTTTCGTTGGAATTCTCGTGTGCCCGGTGTGTCCACCTCAGTAAGGCCCACAGTATGAGGATTTGCCATGACTGATTCACGACGTCCGTTCGATGCGGTGCAACCGGAACCCATCGATGATAACGAAGACCGCATGGGCTCGGTGCATGAGCTGGATTTCGATGAAGACGAACCCAGCGCAAAAATCGGCGACGAGATTCCCGAGCGCGAGCGCGAGCAACTGATGCCCGACGAACGGGTGCGCGAGGCGGGTTTTACCGGCGCATCAACTGCTGACCATGAACCGACCGACGATGACCTGAGCCCGGAAACCCTGATTCATGAGGACGGTGCACGTGATGCCGAGGAGGCTGGCGAAGGCAATCAGGCGGATTGGGATCTGAGCATTGTCGACGAGGACGACATTGGCGGGGGTAACGGCCTGGATGAGGCGGAGCTGGCGCGGCGTGATCCGCTGGATGGCAATCGCTGATCTGTATTGCCTGTAAGGATGCCTTCGCGAGCAAGCCCACTCCCACAGGGAATTGAGACACGACTCAAAACCAATGTGGGAGCGGGCTTGCTCGCGAAGCTTTTAAATATGTTCAGTCGACCAGGGTGCAGGCCATCACTACGGCATCTTCACGCCCGCCCACCGCCGGATAGTAATCCCGCCGCCGGCCAATCTCGTTGAAGCCATAGCGCTCGTACAACCTGAACGCTGCAGTATTGCTGTCGCGCACCTCCAGGAAACACTCCCGCGCCGAGGCCGCATACGCCTGTGACATCAGATGCTCAAGCAGCGCCAGCCCCAGCCCACGCCCCTGATTCTCCGGTTTGACCGTGATGTTCAGCAGGTGCGCCTCGTCGAGAATGATCTGCACCACTCCGTGGCCGACCTGTTGCTGACCTTCGAACATCAGCCAGATCTGGTATTTGCCCAGCCCGTCGAGAAAAATCCCGCGGGTCCAGGGATGGCTGTACGCCGCGTATTCGATCTTCAATACCGCGTCCAGGTCCGCCTCGGTCATCGGGCGGAACGATACAGCTTCACTCATTCGATGGTTTCCAGCGCGCCATCAGCCGACGCATGGCTTGCCACACAGCGGCTTTGCGCTGTGGCTCTTCCATTAACAATTCCAGACCGGGGATGGCCCAGGCCAGGCCCAGGCCTTCGATCTGCAATTCACTATTGAACGCTTCGGCGTCCGCTTCACCGGCAAAACGCACCGCCGGCAGGCCGATCAGCCACAGGCAGGCGCAAGGCGCCGCTTCCATTTGTACCGAAAGAAAACCCTGAACGAAGTCGCGTGCCGCTTCCGGGCCCTGATCCAGGGTGCCGCGGTTCAGCCACGGCCAGCGCACCGGCTCGCCGACGATCTGCGGCGCATCCGGCAGACCGGCGGCGCGCAACATGTCCTTGAGCAACAGATAGGCCGGATCGCGGCTCTGGAACGCTTCGCCTGTGGGTAACTCGACCAGCAGCAGGCAAGCCCCGGCGCGCAGCAGTTGCAGGGCAAACCGCGGTGGCGGCACGGGGGCGGGTTTGACCACCACTGGCGCCTCTTCGACCTCTGCCACCGGTTTGGCACCGGTACGGGTACTGGCGAGCGACGGGCGCGGCACCTCGATTTTCGGCCGTTCGACCGGGCGCGGTGCACTCTGCACCGGGGCTTCGGCCTGAACAACCGGCACCGCCGCCACCTCTGGCTCAGGCTCGGGCATGTCCAGCAGCTCGGGCCGCGATGGGGCGGCGAAAGGCAATTCGGTGCGCGGCAGCCAGTTGACCACCTGCATGGCGTTCAAATAGGCGCGGCGGCGGGACTCGATAAGCAAAGGTCGGCCACTTGTGGATAACTGAAAGTGTGCTGATTCTACCGCCCTTCGCTCAAGATCGCCCGTTGTTGATCGATAGTCTTGATCCCGTCTTTAATCCGGGAAAAAGCGACAGCCCGTCCCGAGAGTGAATCGCATCCCTCCTGATGCAGTACAATCGCGGCTTTTAATCGCCAACCAGCCGGCCATTCCGATGATCGAACCCAAGCGCGTCTTGCGCGCCCTCGCTGAACACTGGGCACTTCTGGAGCCACTGTGCGAGCACTTCGACCAAGGCACCCTGAGCCTCAACGAACTGCGCACGCAACTGGCCGCCCAACAACTGGACAGCACGCCGCAGGACATCACCAGCCTGCTCGACGTGTGGATTCGCCTGGACATTCTGGTGCCCGTGGCGAAAAGCCCGAACCGTTTCGAGCTGAACGCGCAGATCCACGACTTCCTCGCTTACCTGCGCCGTGAGCACCGGCTGGGCCTGTGCCTGGAAATCGAAGCCTATCTGCGCCACCTCGAACGGCTGGCCGGCTACATTCAGGACGCGTTCGATGTGCGCGACGGCAACGACCTCGCCCGTCAGTTGCGTTTGCTCGACATGCGCGTGCGCGACGTGCTGAAGAAACTCGACAACGACGAACAGGCGCTGGTGGCCGTCGCCGAACGGGCCAAGACCAGCGACCGGCAGATTCCGCTGCGTCAGCGTTACGCCGAAGTCCTGGCGACCTGGGACGAATACGTCGAGCCGATGATCGATCTGGTGAACGCCGACGGCGCCTTCGAACAAGGCGTGCGCAAGGTTGAAACCGTGCTGTTGAAGATGCTCAGCGAACAGCAGCGCCTCGGCCATCTGGTTGATGACGACATGCTGCTGCGCACCCACGCGCGTATCCTCGAAATGCAGACCAGCGCCCAGTTGACCCTGCGTCACGCCCGCGAACTGCTGCTGCCGCTGCGTGAAGAAGCACGCCGCCACAACGCCGTGACCCGTGGTGCCGCGCTGGCGCTGGCGGCGATTCGCCGTAAAGGCATCGATGCCGTGCCGCAAGCGGCGATGCCGCTGTTCACCCGGCCGCAAAGCACCTTCCTCGGCAGCGCCAGTCAGGTCGAGGCTTACGTCTACGCTCTGGCGCGCTTCGAGCCGAAACCGGCGCGTTTCCCCAAGGCGCACAAAACGCAGAAGTCCGGAGATGCCCCGCGTGCACCGCGCACCGTGCGCGAGATGGTCGAGCGTTGCGAAGAGTCCCTGCCAATGCCGGATCTGATGACCTGGCTGCTGGAGCAGGAACCGGACGGCGCCACCGACGAATTGCTCTACTGGTTCTCGCGCCTGTCGCGGGAAAAACGCTTCAAGCGCGAGCGTCTGGAACGCCGCGAATACCACACTCACGAGCACCAGGTCAGCCTGCGCTCCTTCGCCCTGCTCTCGGCCCGCGACTCCGCCGCCGAGGATTCTGCGAGCATCCCAAATGCATCTTGATCTATCCGAACTGTCCCAACTGGCGCCGATCTTCCGCGAGCTGTTCAAGGGCTATCACGTCAGCCGCCGCGACCCGGAACTGTACGCGCAACTGTCGAACTTCCAGGATCAATACCGCACGCTGTTCAAGGCGCTGGGGTTCGAGCTGGTCTGCGACACCCGTGGTTTCTACTACTTCGTGCCGGACATGGCGGCGGCGGCGGTGAACAAGACGGCCCAGCGTCTGGCGCTGTTCACCTTCATTCTCGTCGAGCATCTGGCCGATCAGGGCCGCGACCCGATCGCCGTGCTCGACGGCGGCAGCCTCGGCCGCGAAGAGCTGCCATCGCTGCTGGAGAAATACCGCGACCTGTTCATCCAGGCCGAAGTGCAGACCGTTGAAGAGCTGGAAGAAAAAATCATGCGCCGCATGACCCAGCTCGGTTTCGCCGGTGAAGAAAACGGCGTGTACCGTTTCCTGCCGCCGATGCACCGCTTCCTCGATGTGTGCCTGTCGGTGCAGCAGGACCGCGATCTGGCGGCCAGCGTACACAGCGTGCTGCCGCTGCCGGCACCGGTGCTGATCGACGAAGCCGCCGAAGCCAAATGCCTCGAAACCGACGATCCGCTTGATCTCAGCGAATTTGAGGAAGAGAGCGAAGAAGAGAGCGAAGAAGACGCACTGGCTAGAGCCATTGCCGAAGAACAGGAGTCCGACGCATGAGCCAGGAACGCTACGGCATCCGCCGCTTTGCCCTTTTGAACACCGCCGGTTACAGCCTCGGCCTGTTCCCGCTGGAAGAACCGTTGTCGGTCTACGGCGCGAACAACCTCGGGAAATCGGCGTCGATCAACGCCTTGCAGTTCCCGATTCTCGCGCGCATGTCGGACATGAGTTTCGGCAAGTACAGCCTGGAACAATCGCGGCGTTTCTACTTCGCCTCCGACACCAGTTACATCCTCGTCGAAGTCAATCTGCCCCACGGCCCGCACGTGATCGGCGTGGTCGGTCGCGGCCCTGGTGGTGGTTTCGGTCACCAGTTCTTCGCTTACGCCGGCAAGCTCGACCTGGCGCATTACCAGAAGAACGACACCTGCCTGCGGCAGAAAGAGCTGTTCAGCAACCTTGAGAAAGAAGGCCTGAAAGCCTACGAACTCAAGCCGGACGAATTGCGTCGCTTGCTGGTCGGCGGGCACACGTCGATCCCGCTCGACCTGACCCTGATCCCGCTGCGCTCCACCAGCGAGCAGAGCCTGAAGACCTTCCGCGCGCTGTTCATCAACCTGCTGCATATGCGCGAAATCACCGCGGCCAAGTTGAAGCAACTGTTCCTCGATGCCTTCGAGCACAGCCTGCGTTCCGGCAGCGTCGACTACATCGCCGCGTGCGAAGAAGCCTTCCGCGATGTACGCCGGATGGAGCAGGACTACAACTCGCTGGTCGCCGCCGGGCCGCTAGTCGAAGCCTTGGCCAACGGCGTGAAGCAGCGCGATGTGCTACGCGGCAAACTGCATCGCCTGTCGCCGCTGCTCGATTCGTTGCTCGGCACCTGGTCGGACTACGCCACGGCGCGCAAGGAAGAGCTGACGATCCAGGCCGAACACTACCGTCGCGAGCAGGACGATCTGCAAAACGATCAACGCGGTGGCACCCAGGAACTGATGCGTCTGGAGCGGGAAATCTCCGGCATCCAGCGCTGGCTCGGTGAGTTGTCGGTGCTGAAAAACCGCTTCGCGCTGGTCGATGACGTCAAGGTGCTGGAGCAGCAACTGCTCGCCGCCAAGGACGCGCACGACGAACTGGCCGGTGCGCTGGCACAGTCCCGGCAGTTCAGCGCCGAGGATCTGGAAGAACGTCTGCGCGATCTGGAAAAACGCCTGAAGTCGGTGAAACAGCAACTCGATCACGCCGACAACAACAGCTACGCCCGCCTGCGTGAGGAGTTCTCGCAGCAGGACGTCGAGCGCCTGATGCGCCTGTTCAACAGCGCGCTGTTCAGCCTGCCGCTGGGCGAACATGGCATCACCCTCGACGAGGATGGCGAGTGGGTCAAATCGGTCGAGCTGATCCTCGATGGCTTCAAGGGCGAGCGCTTCGAAGTGCCGGGCCTGTCGATCGACATCTCGCACATCGAGCCGCCGGCTCTGCAAGCGCTGGCCGACCGCGCCGCGCTGCGTGACCAGAAAGAACGTCTGGAAAAAGAGCTCAAGCAACTCAAGACCCAGCAAGCCGTGGCCGCCGACCGCGCCGCGAGCAAGACCCAGACCGAAGCGCTGTACCAGCAAGTGCTGGATGCGCAGAAAGCCCTGGAAGATTTCCGTCGCACCCAGACCCTTAGCGCCGAAGAAGGCGACAAGCTCGAGCAACTGGCGCAGATGGAAGCCGCGCAAGACGAACTCAAGCGTTCCAGCGATGCGTTCACCGAGCGCGTCCAGCAACTGTCGGCCAAGTTGCAATTGGTCGGTCGGCAGATCGCCGACATGGAAGCCAAGCAGCGCACCCTCGATGACGCCCTGCGCCGTCGTCAGTTGCTGCCGGCCGACCTGCCGTTCGGTACGCCGTTCATGGATCCGGTCGACGATTCGATGGACAACCTGCTGCCGCTGCTCAACGACTATCAGGACAGCTGGCAAGGCCTGCTGCGCGCTGACGGGCAGATCGAAGCGCTGTACGCGCAAGTGCGCCTCAAAGGCGTGGCCAAGTTCGACAGCGAAGACGACATGGAGCGCCGTCTGTCGTTGCTGATCAACGCTTACGCGCACCGTACCGACGAAGCCCTGACGTTGGGCAAGGCGCGGCGTGCGGCGGTCACCGACATCGCCCGGACTCTGCGCAACATCCGCAGCGACTACGACAGCCTCGAGCATCAACTGGCGCTGTTCAACCGCGAGATCAACAAACGTCAGGTGTCCAACCTGCAGAGCTTCCGCATCGTCCTGGCGCCGAACAAGGAAGCGCTCAAGCACATCGACCAGATCATCCACAGCGCCGGTCAGTACGAAGAAGGCGAAACCCTGTCGGTGTTCGACCTGAGCCAGAGCGCCGAACAGGACAACAAGAACGAAGAGGCCAAGGAATACCTGGCGCGGCTGGTGGCGGCGAACCACAACCAGCTCGGTCTCAAGGACTTGTTCGAACTGGCGTTCGAGATCACCAAGGTCAACGGCCAGCCAGTGATCCACACCGACATCGACGGCGCGGCGTCCAACGGCACCACCATGACCATCAAGGCGCTGACCAACATGTACTTGTTGCTGCACTTGATGGATCGCGATCTGGCCGGTCGCGTGCGCCTGCCCTACTACCTCGACGAGGCGGCGGACATCGACGAGAAGAACCAGGCAGCGCTGCTGGAAACCAGCCTGCAATTGGGCTTCGTGCCGATTCTGGCGAGTGTGAAGCCGCAGGTCTGCGCCAGTGTCGCCATCGACCTGGAAGGCGGCAGCGGCCCGGCGGGGATCTACATCGACGAGGCGGACTGGAAGTACATCCGCCGCCATGACGTGGTGAAAGCCACCGTCAATGTGCAAGCCGATGAGCCGGAACTGGATGAAGTTTGATCGGCTTTAGCTGAAAACCAAAAAGGGCCGCGATCTGTTGGGATCGCGGCCCTTTTTTATGGCTTTGGATTTGTGCTGAATTGAAGGCCTCATCGCTGGCAAGCCAGCTCCCACAGTTTTTGCGTTGAACACAAATTCTGTATACAACGCGCGCCCTGTGGGAGCTGGCTTGCCAGCGAAGGCGTCGTTGTAGACGCCACATCAATTCCGGATTACTTACCGAGCGAAATCTTCGGCGCCCAGGTCAGCCACTCATCCTCGAACTTGTCGAACAACGGGAACGTCTGCTCAGGCCGTGCCGGGTTGCCCATGCGCTCACCGTCAGGCGTAGCGAAGGCGATGCCACCCTGAATCGCCGTCTCCAGCGACTCCGTGCGCACCGTCAGGCCATTGAACAAGCCGATGTCGAAACCGACGCCGCTGGTGTTCCAGAAGCGGCTGCCGCTGCGCACCAGCGGCGCATATTTCGGTTCGATCAAAATGTGCACCAACACCCGGTCAGCCGTCTGCCCCAGTTCATAACCGGTGACCTTGCCCACGGTGATTTCGCGGTAGGTCACGGGCACACCCGGTTTCAGCGAGCCACGGCGCGCGGCGCTCAAGACCAGACTCAAGCCGGCTTCTTGCTTGCTCACTTCCGGCGGATTGGCCAGTGCGACGAAGTTCTTCTGCGGGCCAAGGTTTTTCGCCGCCGGCTGCACTTCCACATACTGCCCGGTGACCAGGGTTTCCAGGTTGGAAGTCTTCATCAGACCCAACTCAGGCTTGACCACCCAGAACTGACTGCCGACCCGCGCAATGCGCTCCGGCACTTCGGTGATGCGCGCAGTGAGCAGCACCGATTGCAAGTCATCAGCCAGATCAACACTTTCGATCTTGCCGACGTCCAGCCCCTTGAATCGAACCGGGGTGCCGCTGCGCAGGCCGTCGGCGCGATCAACCTTGATCGTCACCAAAGTGCCTTTCTGGTTCGCCTCATCGTGGTTGGCGAAAAGACGGAAGCGCGGAATACGCTTTTGCAGCGGCGCCTTGGCTTGCGGTGTTTCAAAGGCAATGCCGCCGGCCATCAACGTCTGCAACGACTCGCTCTTCACTTGAATCCCGCCCGTCAGACCACCGGTGAGGGTGATGCCGCTGACATTCCAGAAGCGTGTCGACGCGTTGACCAGGTTTTCGTATTCCTTCTCGATATGCACGCCGATGACGATTTGTTTTTTGGTCTTGGAGAACTGATAGCTCTGTACCGAACCGACCTTGACCTGTTTGTACAGAATCGGACTGCCGACTTCGATCGAACCCAGAACATCGGTGAACAGCACCAGGTGCAGCCCAGGTGAACGCAGATCCAGCGGCGGCGCTTTTGGCCGTGCCTCGAATTCGCGTTTCGGCGCGGCACCTTTGTCGCCCGGACGCACGGCGATGTAATTGCCTTTGACCAGCGCTTCGAGCCCGGTGATACCGGCCAGGGAAATCGACGGTTTGACCACCCAGAACTGCGTGCCCTCGACCAGATAGTCTTCCGCCAGAGGATCGAGCGTCAGCTCGGCCGTGGCGCTGTTCAGATCCGGATCGATTTTCAACGCTTTCATGTTGCCGACCTGAATGCCCTTGTACATCACCGGCGTACGGCCGGCCTGCAGACCTTCGAAGTCACTGAGTTTGACCTTGACCCGAATGCCGGCAGCGGCGGCGTCGAAGTCTTCATAGAGACGGAACGGCAGGCTTGGATCGGTGGGCGGACTGTCCTTGCGATTCTCTGGTGTGGCGAAGGCGATGCCGCCGGCGACGATGCTCGCCAGAGACTCGCTGCGTACTTTCACCCCGGACAGGTTGGCGTCGATGCTGATGCCGCTGGCATTCCAGAAACGCGTGTGTTTGCGCACCAGTTTGGCGTAGGTCGGCTCGATGAACACTTTGAGCTCAACGGTGCTCTGGTCTTCAGACAGCACGTAGCTTTTGATCTGACCGACTTTGATCTGCTTGTAGAACACCGGGCTGCCACGGTTCAGCGAACCGAGGCGATCGGCCTTGATGGTCAGGTGCAGACCCGGCTTGGAGTCCGACAGCGGCGGCTCTTCGGCCAGCGCCTTGAACTTGCGGGTGGGCTCGCCTTCGCCGGGGCTGATGGCCACGTAGTTACCCGAAACCAGGGTTTCCAGACCGGTGATACCGGCCAGCGTCACGCTCGGTTTCACCAACCAGAAGCGCGTGCTGGTCTTGAGGTATTGCTCGACGTCCTTGTTCATCTCGACGGTGGCAATCACCCCTTTGGAGTTGCCCTCGTCATCAAGTTTGAGCGTCTTCACCTTACCCACCGGCATGCCCTTGTAGACCACTTCGGTCTTGTTGGCCTGGATGCCTTCACCGCTTTCGAAACGCACCTGAATCTCGATGCCGGTTTCGTTATAGGCACGCCAGCCGAGCCAGCCGCCGATGATCAGGGCAATCAGGGGCAGTACCCAAATGGCAGACCAGTTGGAGGCCGGTCGGGTTTTCGCTACAGGCAAATCAGTCATGGTCGTCGTCCGACTCCGTGTTATCCCAAATCAGTCGGGGATCGAAAGTTACTGCGGCAAGCATCGTCAGAATCACCACACTGGCGAAAGCGATGGCGCCAAGATTGGCTTCGACACTGGCAAGCCGGCCGAAATTGACGACCGCCACCAGAATGGCGATCACAAAAATATCGAGCATCGACCAGCGACCGATGAACTCGATAAAGCGGTACATCCAAATGCGCTGCCGCGCCGACAACGGCTGACGTCGCTGCACCGAAAACAGCAGCAGCGCGATGCCCACGAGTTTGAAGGTCGGCACCAGAATACTGGCGATGAATACTACGGCGGCAATCGGGATCATGCCGTGTTGTACCAGCTGGATCACGCCGGACATGATGGTGCTCGGATCGCCCTGACCCAACGAGCTGACCGTCATGATCGGCAACACATTGGCCGGGATGTAGATAATCGCAGCCGTGATCAGAAGGGCCCAGGTGCGGGCCAGACTGTTCGGGCGACGAGCGTGAACCAGCGCGCCGCAGCGGGTGCAGGTCTGCTCGTCGGTATCCGCATCCTGTTTGTTCAATTCATGGCATTCGGTACAGATCAGAATGCCCGCATCAATCGCCCGCATGGGCATCCTCTCCTGATAACGCCTGCCAGATCTGGTGCGGTGACATCACCACTTCCAGCCAGACCTGAACCAACAACAAACCGATGAAACACGCCAGACCGAGGCCGACGGTGATGGCCGCCATGTCCGCCAGTTTGACGATCGCCACGAGGACGCCCATGAGGTAGACCTCGAGCATTCCCCAGTCTTTGAGGTGGTGATAAATGCGGTAGAGCAACAAGCCGTAACTACGGCCGATATCAAAACGGATCGACAGCAATACCATGAGCTGACACAACAGCTTGAGCAGTGGAATCGCCATGCTGCAGAGGAACACAACCACCGAAACGCCGCGCATGTCGGTATTGAACAACCCGACAACGCCAGTCCAGACCGTGTCCTGCGAAGACTGCCCGAGTACATTGAGCTTCATGATCGGTAAAAAGTTCGCCGGCACGTAGAGCAACAGTGCGGCGATGACCAGGGCCAGGCTGCGTTGCACAACATTGTGACGATGGGCATACAACTCGTAACCGCAGCGCGGGCAGAGCGCTTTCTCGCCATGGGCAAGCTTGGGCTTGCGCATCAGCAGGTCGCACTCATGACAGGCCACCAAGTCTTCCAGCGGTAAATCTGACAGCCCTGGGGCGTCAACCGGATCTGACATAAAGGCTCTGGCTCCGAAAAAGATGGGGCTATTCTAGTGTTCTGATTCGAAAATAACTGTGCAAAATTGTTCGCTGGCTAAGCAAAAATACTTTCCTGCGGGCAAAACAAAACCCCAACTGCTTTCGCAA
>NZ_JANLOG010000112.1:0-50345 GCF_025466205.1 Pseudomonas sp. 13B_3.2_Bac1 | reverse complement strand
ACAATGTTCGGTGTTTTTTCTGTGATTTTTATAAGAGAAAAGGAGTGACACCATGCTGGTGATGCGCCCTGCGCAAATGGCTGATCTGGGCGAGGTACAGCGTCTGGCCGCGGACAGCCCGATTGGTGTCACTTCCTTGCCGGATGACGTGGAACGCCTGAGCGACAAGATCGCCGCAAGCGAAGCCTCGTTCGCCGCCGAAGTGAGCTTCAACGGTGAAGAGAGCTACTTCTTCGTCCTCGAAGACACCGCCACCGGCAAACTGGTCGGCTGCTCGGCGATCGTTGCCTCGGCCGGTTACTCGGAGCCGTTCTACAGCTTCCGCAACGAGACCTTCGTCCACGCGTCCCGCGAGCTGAAGATCCACAACAAGATCCACGTGCTCTCGCAATGCCATGACCTGACCGGCAACAGCCTGCTGACCAGTTTCTACGTGCAACGCGAGCTGGTCGGTTCGCCGTGGTCTGAGCTCAACTCCCGTGGTCGCTTGCTGTTTGTCGCCAGCCACCCGGAGCGTTTCGCTGATTCGGTGGTGACCGAGATCGTCGGCTACAGCGACGAGAACGGCGACTCGCCGTTCTGGGATGCCATCGGTCGCAACTTCTTCGACCTCAACTACGCCGAGGCCGAGCGCCTGTGCGGCCTGAAGAGCCGCACGTTCCTCGCCGAGCTGATGCCGCATTACCCGATCTACGTGCCGCTGCTGCCGGACTCCGCTCAAGAAGCGATGGGCCAGGTGCACCCGCGTGCGCAGATCACCTTCGACATCCTGATGCGCGAAGGCTTCGAGACCGATCACTACATCGACATTTTCGACGGTGGCCCGACCCTGCATGCGCGTGTTTCGGGGATCCGTTCGATCGCTCAGAGCCGTGTAGTGCCGGTGAAGATCGGCGAGCCGGTCAAAGGCGCCGGGCGCCAGTATCTGGTGGCCAACGCGCAGTTGCAGGATTACCGCGCGGTGCTGCTGGAACTCGATTACGCGCCGGGCAAACCGGTGACCTTGGATCTGGAAGCAGCCGAAGCCTTGGGCGTCGGTGAAGGTGCCAGCGTGCGCCTGGTGGCGGTTTAACGCCTTAGCGAGTTTCACGGGTGGCGAAGGCGGCCCGTTTGAGGAGATAGCATGATTGTTCGTCCCGTACGCAGCAGCGATTTATCCGCGCTGATCGACCTGGCCCGCAGCACCGGCACCGGCCTGACCACTTTGCCGGCCAACGAAGAGCGCCTGACCCACCGGGTCGGCTGGGCCGAGAAGACCTTTCGCGGCGAAGCCGGCCGTGGCGATGCGGACTACCTGTTCGTGCTCGAAGACGACAACGGTCGCGTGGTGGGGATTTCCGCCATCGCCGGCGCGGTCGGTCTGCGTGAGCCGTGGTACAACTTCCGCGTCGGCCTGACCGTCAGCGCCTCGCAAGAGCTGAACATCTATCGCGAGATTCCGACGCTGTTCCTCGCCAACGACCTGACCGGCAACTCCGAGCTGTGCTCGCTGTTCCTGCACGCCGATTACCGCACCGGTCTGAACGGCCGCATGCTGTCCAAGGCGCGCATGCTGTTCATCGCCGAGTTCCCTGAGCTGTTCGGCAACAAGATCATCGCCGAGATGCGCGGTGTGTCCGATGAAGCCGGACGCTCGCCGTTCTGGGAGAGCCTCGGTCGGCACTTCTTCAAGATGGAATTCAGCCAGGCCGATTACCTGACCGGGGTTGGCAACAAGGCGTTCATCGCCGAACTGATGCCGAAATTCCCGCTGTACACCTGCTTCCTGTCACCGGATGCGCGCAACGTCATCGGCCAGGTGCACCCGGACACCGAGCCGGCGCTGGCGATGCTCAAGAGCGAAGGTTTCAGCTATCAGGGTTACGTCGATATCTTCGACGCCGGCCCGGCCATTGAATGCGAAACCAGCAAGATCCGCGCAGTCCGCGACAGCGAAGCGCTGGTGCTGGCGATCGGTACGCCGGGCGATGACGCCACGCCGTTCATCATCCATAACCGCAAGCGCGAAGACTGCCGCATCACAGCTGCGCCTGCCCGTCTGGCCGCTGGCACGCTGGTGGTCGATCCGCAGACCGCCAAACGTCTTCAACTCAACGCTGGCGATCAAGTGCGCGCCGTGGCGTTGTCTGCTGCTCGGGAGTCGAAATAATGAATTCGCTATACATCGCAGGTGAATGGCTGGCCGGTCAGGGCGAAGCCTTTCAGTCGCTGAACCCGGTAACCCAGCAAGTGCTGTGGTCGGGGGAGGGCGCCACCGCCGCTCAGGTCGAGTCCGCCGTGCAGGCTGCGCGTCAGGCGTTTCCGGGCTGGGCGCGGCGTTCGCTGGACGAGCGCATCAGCGTGCTCGAAGCCTTTGCTGCCGCCCTGAAAAACCACAGTGACGAACTGGCCCGCACCATCGGCGAGGAAACCGGCAAGCCTCTGTGGGAAGCCGCGACTGAAGTCACCAGCATGGTCAACAAGATCGCGATTTCGGTGCAGAGCTACCGCGAGCGTACCGGCGAGAAGAGCGGCCCGCTGGGCGACGCCACCGCCGTGCTGCGCCACAAGCCACACGGTGTGGTGGCGGTGTTCGGCCCTTACAACTTCCCGGGCCACTTGCCGAACGGGCACATCGTGCCGGCACTGCTGGCGGGCAACAGCGTGCTGTTCAAGCCAAGCGAACTGACGCCGAAAGTCGCCGAGCTGACGGTCAAGTGCTGGATCGAGGCCGGTTTGCCGGCTGGCGTGTTGAACCTGCTGCAAGGCGCTCGTGAAACCGGTATTGCGCTGGCGGCGAACCCGGGCATCGACGGTCTGTTCTTCACTGGCTCCAGCCGCACCGGCAATCACCTGCACCAGCAGTTCGCCGGGCGTCCGGACAAGATTCTTGCTTTGGAAATGGGCGGCAACAATCCGCTGGTGGTCGATCAGGTGGCTGATCTGGACGCGGCGGTGTACACGATCATTCAGTCAGCCTTCATCTCCGCCGGTCAGCGCTGCACGTGTGCGCGTCGTCTGTTGGTGCCGCAGGGCGCGTGGGGCGACAGCCTGCTCAAGCGTCTGGTGGAGGTCAGCTCGACGATTGAGGTCGGTGCGTTCGATCAACAGCCGGCGCCATTCATGGGCTCGGTGATTTCCCTTGGCGCGGCGAAAGCGCTGATGGATGCCCAGCAACACCTGCTGGCCAATGGCGCGGTGTCGTTGCTGGAGATGACGCAGCCGCAGGCGCAGTCGGCATTGCTGACCCCGGGCATTCTGGATGTGACGGCGGTGGCCGAGCGTCCGGACGAAGAACTGTTCGGTCCGTTGCTGCAGGTGATTCGCTATGCCGATTTTGCTGCGGCGATCACTGAGGCCAACGATACCGCTTATGGTCTGGCGGCGGGGTTGCTGTCGGATTCCGAAGCGCGTTATCAGCAGTTCTGGCTGGAAAGCCGCGCCGGTATCGTCAACTGGAACAAACAGCTGACCGGTGCCGCGAGCAGCGCGCCGTTCGGCGGTGTCGGGGCTTCGGGCAATCATCGCGCCAGCGCCTACTACGCCGCAGATTACTGCGCGTACCCGGTGGCCTCGCTGGAAACGCCGAGCCTGGTGTTGCCTGCGGCCCTGACGCCTGGCATCAAAATGGTGTGATGCCCATTCGCGAGCAAGCTCGCTCCCACAAGGGCGATGAGATCCCTGTGGGAGCGAGCTTGCTCGCGAAGGCCGCGACGCGGTCGCACTGAACAGTTAGTTACTGAAGCCTATAACAACAGATTCTCGTGGAGCCTCGCTGATGAAATCCTATGAAGTCAATTTTGACGGTCTAGTGGGGCCGACCCATAACTACGGCGGTCTGTCCTACGGCAACGTTGCGTCCCAGAGCAACAGCCAGCAATCTTCGAATCCGAAGGAAGCGGCGCTGCAAGGCCTGGCGAAGATGAAAGCGCTGATGGAAATGGGCTTTCAGCAAGGCGTGCTGGCGCCACAGGAACGTCCGGACGTGGCCGCTCTGCGCCGTCTGGGTTTCAGCGGCACCGACGCGCAAGTGATCGAGCGCGCCGCGAAGGAAGCCATGCCGTTGCTGGTTGCCAGTTGCTCGGCGTCGAGCATGTGGGTGGCCAACGCCGCCACCGTCAGCCCGAGTGCCGACACCGCTGACGGTCGCGTGCATTTCACCGCCGCCAACCTCAACTGCAAATACCATCGCAGCATCGAACACCCGACCACCAGCCGCGTGCTCGGCGCGATGTTCGCCGATCAGCAGCACTTCGCCCATCACGCCGCGTTGCCGGCGGTGGCGCAGTTCGGTGACGAAGGCGCGGCCAACCACACGCGTTTCTGCCGTGAGTACGGCGAGGCCGGTGTCGAGTTTTTCGTGTTCGGTCGCAGTGCGTTCGACACCCGTTACCCGGCGCCACAGAAGTACCCGGCGCGCCAGACCCTAGAAGCCTCGCAAGCGGTGGCGCGTCTGCACGGTCTGCGTGACGAAGGCGTGGTTTACGCGCAGCAGAACCCGGCAGTGATCGACCAGGGCGTATTCCACAACGACGTGATCGCGGTGGGTAACGGCGAGGTGCTGTTCTATCACGAGGATGCGTTCCTCGACACCGAGCAGATGCTGGCCGAGTTGCAGGGCAAACTGGCCAAGGTCGGCGGCAAGTTCCAGTCGATCTGTGTGCCGCGTTCGGCGGTCACCGTCGACGACGCCGTGCGCTCCTACCTGTTCAACAGCCAGTTGCTGTCGCGTCCTGACGGTTCGATGCTGCTGATCGTGCCGGAAGAGTGCCGTGGCAACGAGCGCGTGTGGAACTACCTGCAAGGGCTGACCAGCTCCGGCGGCCTGATCCGCGAAGTGAAAGTCTTCGACCTCAAGCAAAGCATGCAGAACGGCGGTGGCCCGGCGTGCCTGCGACTGCGCGTCGCGCTCAACGAAACCGAGCTGGCGGCCGTCAATCCAGGAGTTATCATGACGGCCCCGTTGTACGGTTCGTTAACCGCATGGGTTGAAAAGCACTACCGCGACCGCCTGAGCGAAACCGATCTGGCGGACCCGCAGTTGCTGCTTGAATGCCGGACGGCACTGGATGAACTGACGCAAATCCTTAAACTGGGCGCGGTTTATCCATTCCAGATCAATTGATGGCCGGCGCGTCGCCTGAACGCGACGCGCGGCTTGTCTACCCAAGAGAGTAAAAACATGAGCGATTCCCTGCAGCTGATCCTTGAAGACACCGACGGCACGCAACTGCAAACCTCGTGCACCCGCGTCGCGGTCATGTGGCAAGGCAAAGAGCTGTGGATCCAGCAGGACGGCCGTGGTCAACTGCTGATCGGCGTGGACGTCGAGGAAGGTGACGAAGAGTACGCCAACCTGCTGCTGCGCCCATTGGCAACTAATCTGGTAAGTCTGCAACTGGAAATGGAACCGGCTGACCTCGGCGATGACGAGGAACATGTGCACGGCCCGGATTGCAACCACGACCACTAAGGAAACCGCTCTATGCTCGCCCTCGGCAAACTGCTTGAACTGACCCTCGCCGGCCGCGAACCGGCGGAGAAGACTCAACTGACTGTCGAAGGCGTGCGCATGCGCTGGTTGAGCGAGGGTGCGCTGGAAGTCCGGCCACCCGAAGCGCGCGACAATGGCCTGGACCTGCTGCTGTCGGCAGGCATCCACGGCAATGAAACAGCGCCGATCGAGTTGCTCGATCGGCTGCTGCATGACATCGCTCGCGGCGATCTGAAGCCGCGTGCACGCATTCTGTTCCTGTTCGGCAACCCGGAAGCGATTCGCAAAGGCGAGCGCTTCGTCGAGCAGGACGTCAATCGGCTGTTCAACGGCCGGCATGAACAAACCAGCGGCTCCGAAGCCATCCGCGCCTGCGAGCTGGAACGGCTGGCGGCAAGTTTCTTCAGCCTGGCGGATCGTCAGCGCCTGCACTATGACCTGCACACGGCGATTCGTGGTTCGAAGATCGAGCAGTTCGCGCTGTACCCGTGGAAGGAAGGTCGCCAGCATTCGCGCCGCGAACTGGCGCGCCTGCGCGCTGCCGGGATGGAAGCGGTGTTGCTGCAGAACAAGCCGTCGATCGTGTTCAGCTCCTACACCTACGACAAGCTCGGGGCCGAGTCCTTCACCCTGGAGCTGGGCAAGGCGCGGCCGTTCGGGCAGAACGAAGGGGTGGATGTTTCACGTCTGGAAACCCGTCTGAAGCAGATCATCGAAGGCAATGAGCCGGATCTGGCCGAAGAAGGCCTGGACGGTTTGCAGCTGTTCAGCGTCGCCCGGGAAATCATCAAGCACAGCGATGCGTTCCGCCTGAACCTGCCGGCGGACATCGAAAACTTTTCCGAGCTGGATGTGGGTTATGTGCTGGCCGAAGATCTGGCCAATACCCGCTGGATCATCGAGGAAGAGGGCGCGCGGATCATCTTCCCCAATCCCAAGGTCAAGAACGGCTTGCGTGCCGGCATCCTGATCGTGCCGACCACCGACGAACATCTCGCCTGACCCAATTTCCGGTCTGATATATAACCCTGTGGGAGCGAGCTTGCTCGCGAATGCAATCTGGCATTCAACATTTGAGTTGGCTGTCAGTCCGCTTTCGCGAGCAAGCTCGCTCCCACAGGGGAATGAGTGAGACCAAAAGCCTCACTTATGGTCTATCAGACGGCGACTGCACGTGGCTCTGTGCGACGCAGCGCACGAACCTTCTGCAGCGTGTCCGCGCAAGTCCGCGCCGCTTCCTGACCCTTGTGCACGAAGTGCTCGAAGAAGAATTTCTGATGTTCTTCACCGGCATGGAAGTGATGCGGGGTCAGGGACACCGAGAACACTGGCACTTCGGTTTCCAGTTGCACCTGCATCAGGCCGCTGACCACTGACTGGGCAACGAACTCGTGACGGTAGATGCCGCCGTCCACGACCAGCGCCGCCGCGACGATGCCGGCATAACGACCGGTCTTGGCCAGCAACTTGGCGTGCAGCGGCATTTCAAAGGCGCCGCCGACTTCGAAAAAGTCGATGTCCGACTCCTGATAACCCTGGGCCAGCATTTCGGCGACGAAGCCTTTACGGCTCTGGTCGACGATTTCCTTGTGCCAGCAGGCCTGGATGAACGCAACGCGCTCGCCGTGAGGGTGTTTGGTTTTGCTGTCGATAGCGGTGGGTTGCATGTTCTGACTCCTGTTTGTGTGAAAAACAGGGCGTTATGAATCGAAAGGGATTCAAGGGTACGCACGAGCACACAAGCGCGCGGGCGGCCCTTTGGCGTCAATCCCGTTCTCTCTTCATCCGGACTATGACCGTCGGCCCCGGAATCACACCGGGTCTGCTGACCTTGCCGCCGATCACCGCCAATGCCGTGTCGTCGCCAAGCGCTCGCGGGCTATGCGCATTGCGCGCAATTACCGCCGGTGGGGAATTACACCCCGCCCTGAGAACGTTTTTGCCGCCCTTTCTCGGGCGGCGCAGCGTTTTTATCACAGATTTTCCGGCCTTGCACAGAACCTGTGGGAGCGGGCTTGCTCGCGAAGGCGGTGTGTCAGCCGGCAAATTGATTGGTTGACACACCGCTTTCGCGAGCAAGCCCGCTCCCACATTGGATTGCGTCCTTTCAATAAGTAATGTGCTTTTTCTCACTCAAGGGTTGATTAATCGGCGCCATGACCGCAGTAATTCACCTTCGAAAAGGGATTTCCCCTGCTGACTCTGAGGCCAGGTTCATGAGCGTTATCGATCTTCGCAGCGACACCGTCACCCAACCGACTCCTGCCATGCTCGACGCGATGACTGCGGCGGCTACCGGTGACGATGTGTACGGCGAAGATCCGACGGTCAATCGTCTGGAGGCGGAACTGGCAAAACGCCTGGGTTTCGCCGCCGCGCTGTTCGTGCCAACCGGCACCATGAGCAATCTGCTGGGCCTGATGGCGCACTGCGAACGTGGCGACGAGTACATCGTCGGCCAGCAGGCGCACACCTATAAGTACGAGGGCGGTGGCGCGGCGGTGCTCGGTTCGATCCAGCCGCAGCCGCTGGAAGTGCAGGCCGACGGTTCGCTGGATCTGGCTCACGTGGCGGCAGCGATCAAGCCAGACGACTTTCACTTCGCCCGTACCCGTCTGCTGGCGCTGGAAAACACCATGCAGGGCAAGGTGCTGCCGCTGGAGTATCTGGCCCGGGCGCGCCAATTCACTCAGGAGCATGGCCTGGCTCTGCATCTGGACGGCGCGCGGCTGTACAACGCGGCGGTCAAGCTCGGGGTGGATGCCCGGGAAATCACCCGGCATTTCGATTCGGTGTCGGTATGCCTGTCCAAAGGCCTTGGGGCGCCAGTCGGTTCAGTGTTGTGTGGCACTGAGCAACTGATCGGCAAGGCCCGGCGTCTGCGCAAAATGGTTGGCGGTGGCATGCGTCAGGCCGGGTTGCTCGCGGCGGCGGGGCTGTATGCGCTGGATCACCACGTCGAGCGCCTGGCGGATGACCATGCCAACGCACAGTTTTTGGCCGAAGGCTTGCGCGAGGCCGGGTTCAGCGTCGAGCCGGTGCAGACCAACATGGTTTACGTGCAAATGGGCGACCAAGCTGAAGCGCTCAAGGCGTTTGCTGCCGAACGCGGGATCAAGTTGAGCGCCGCGGCGCGCTTGCGCATGGTCACGCACATGGACGTCAGTCGCTCGCAAATCGAGCAAGTGATCGCGACATTCGTCGAGTTTTCGCGCAAGTGACAGCGTTAGCCGCCCAATTGACCGTTACTATCGTATAAACACGCTGTACCCCACGCGAAGGGCCGATATAATGCGGCCCTTTGCCGTCGTTTCGTCTGTTGACGTTTCGTACAGGCCTTTGGCCGCAGCCTCCGTGGAAGAACCTAATGAAAAGCGCAGAAATCCGTGAAGCCTTCCTTCGCTTCTTCGAAGAGCAAGGCCACACCCGTGTAGCCTCCAGCTCTTTGATTCCGGGCAACGACCCAACCCTGCTGTTCACCAACGCGGGGATGAACCAGTTCAAGGACTGCTTCCTGGGCCAGGAAAAGCGCGCGTACACCCGCGCAACCAGCAGCCAGAAGTGCGTGCGTGCCGGTGGCAAGAACAGCGACCTGGAAAACGTCGGTTATACCGCTCGTCACCACACATTCTTCGAAATGCTCGGTAACTTCAGCTTCGGTGACTATTTCAAGCACGACGCGATTACCTTCGCCTGGACCTTCCTGACCGGCGTTCTGAAACTGCCGAAGGAAAAACTCTGGGTCACCGTCTACGCCTCCGACGACGAAGCGTATGACATCTGGACCAAAGAAATCGGTGTGCCGGTCGAGCGCATGATCCGCATCGGCGACAACAAAGGCGCGCCTTACGCCTCCGACAACTTCTGGACCATGGGCGATACCGGCCCATGCGGCCCATGCACCGAGATTTTCTACGATCACGGCGACCACATCTGGGGCGGCCCACCGGGTTCGCCGGAAGAAGACGGCGACCGTTACATCGAGATCTGGAACAACGTGTTCATGCAGTTCAACCGCACCGCCGATGGCGTGTTGCATCCGTTGCCAGCACCGTCGGTCGACACCGGCATGGGCCTGGAGCGGATCAGTGCGGTGATGCAGCACGTCAATTCCAACTACGACATCGACCTGTTCAAGAACCTGCTGAAGGCCTCGGCCGAAGCCATCGGCTGCGAAAATGGCGATCAGTCGTCGCTGAAAGTGGTGTCCGACCACATCCGTTCGTGCGGTTTCCTGATCGCCGACGGCGTGCTGCCGTCCAACGAAGGCCGCGGTTACGTGCTGCGCCGGATCATTCGTCGCGCCTGCCGTCACGGCAACAAGCTGGGCGCCACCGGCAGCTTCTTCTACAAGATCGTTGCCGCGCTGGTCGCCGAGATGGGCGAAGCCTTCCCGGAACTGCAGAAGCAGCAGAGCAACATCGAGCGCGTACTCAAGGCCGAAGAAGAACAGTTCTCCAAGACCCTGGAGCACGGCCTGAAGATCCTCGAGCAGGATCTGCTGGAACTCAAAGGCACCGTGGTGCCGGGCGACGTGGTGTTCAAACTCTACGACACCTACGGTTTCCCGATGGACCTGACCGCCGACATCGCTCGCGAGCGCGGCCTGACGGTCGACGAAGTCGGCTTCGAGCGTGAAATGGAAGCCCAGCGTGTGCGTGCGCGTTCCGCCAGTTCGTTCGGTCTGGACTACAACACGCTGGTCAAGGTTGATGTGGCCACCGAGTTCACCGGTTACACCGACACCAGCGGTTCGGCAAAAATCGTCGCTATCTATAAAGATGGCCAGTCGGTCGACGTCTTGAGTGAAGGCGAAGAGGCGGTAATCGTGCTGAACCAGACGCCGTTCTACGCTGAATCTGGCGGCCAGATCGGCGACTGCGGTTTCCTGCAGGCGGGCAACGCGCGTTTCGACGTCCGTGACACCACCAAGACTGGCGGCGCATTCCTGCACCACGGCGTGCTGGATTCCGGCAGCCTGACCATTGGCGCTCCGGTGGAAACTCACGTGGATGCCGAAGTGCGTCACGCGACCTCGCTGAACCACTCTGCCACCCACTTGCTGCACGCTGCATTGCGTCAGGTGTTGGGCGAGCACGTGCAACAGAAAGGTTCGTTGGTGGATAGCCAGCGTCTGCGCTTCGACTTCAGCCACTTTGAAGCGATCAAGCCGGAGCAGATCAAAGCGCTGGAAGACATCGTCAACGCCGAGATCCGCAAGAACTCTGCAGTTGAAACCGAAGAGACCGACATCGAAACCGCCAAGCAGAAAGGCGCGATGGCGCTGTTCGGCGAGAAGTACGGCGACAACGTGCGCGTGCTGAGCATGGGCGGCGATTTCTCTGTCGAGCTGTGTGGCGGTATCCACGCCAACCGTACCGGCGACATCGGCCTGCTGAAAATCATCAGCGAAGGCGGTGTGGCATCGGGCGTGCGTCGTATCGAGGCAGTCACCGGTGCTGCGGCACTGGCCTACTTGAACGCTGCTGAAGAACAACTCAAGGAAGCGGCCAACCTGGTCAAGGGCAGCCGCGACAATCTGATCGACAAGCTGTCGGCCGTGCTGGAGCGCAACCGCGCGCTGGAAAAGCAACTCGAGCAGTTGCAGGCCAAGGCTGCCAGCGCCGCGGGCGACGATCTGTCGAACTCGGCAGTCGACGTCAAGGGCGTGAAGGTTCTGGCTGCACGTCTGGATGGTCAGGACGGCAAGGCGCTGCTGGCGCTGGTCGATCAGCTGAAAAACAAACTCGGCCGCGCAGTGATCCTGCTCGGCAGTGTCCATGAGGAAAAGGTCGTACTGGTTGCCGGTGTAACCAAGGACCTGACTGGCCAACTCAAAGCCGGTGATTTGATGAAACAGGCTGCTGCGGCAGTGGGCGGGAAGGGCGGTGGTCGTCCGGACATGGCGCAGGGCGGCGGTGTCGACGCCGGCGCACTGGATGGCGCGCTGGCGCTGACCGTTCCATTCGTCGAGCAGGGTTTATAAGACGGCCCGTCGGGCCCGCAGTCTAGTGGCGGGCCCGGCGGCTGTTCGAGTGATTATTGGGCGCCCTTCATGGGCAGAGGCGGCTTTGAAATGGCTTTGATCGTACAGAAATTTGGAGGCACCTCGGTCGGTACTGTCGAGAGAATCGAGCAGGTCGCCGACAAGGTTAAGAAATTCCGCGATGCCGGCGATGACCTGGTGGTTGTGCTGTCTGCAATGAGCGGCGAAACCAACCGTCTGATCGATCTGGCCAAGCAAATCAGTGGCGACGCGCAACCGGTTCCGCGTGAACTGGACGTGATCGTTTCCACCGGTGAGCAGGTGACGATTGCCCTGTTGGCCATGGCGCTGATCAAGCGCGGTGTGCCGGCGGTGTCGTACACCGGTAATCAGGTGCGGATCCTGACGGACAGTGCGCACAATAAAGCGCGTATCTTGCAGATTGATGACCAGAAGATTCGCGGTGATCTGAAAGCAGGTCGCGTGGTGGTTGTCGCCGGTTTCCAGGGCGTCGACGAGCACGGCAACATCACCACCCTCGGTCGTGGCGGTTCCGACACCACGGGCGTGGCACTGGCGGCGGCATTGAAGGCTGACGAGTGCCAGATCTACACCGACGTCGATGGTGTCTACACCACTGACCCGCGTGTGGTGCCGGTCGCTCAGCGTCTGGACAAGATCACCTTCGAAGAGATGCTGGAAATGGCCAGCCTCGGTTCCAAGGTGCTGCAGATCCGTGCGGTGGAATTCGCCGGCAAGTACAACGTTCCGCTGCGCGTACTGCACAGCTTCAAGGAGGGTCCGGGCACCCTCATTACTATTGATGAAGAGGAAACCATGGAACAGCCGATCATTTCCGGCATCGCTTTCAACCGCGATGAAGCCAAGCTGACCATCCGTGGCGTGCCAGACACCCCGGGCGTGGCGTTCAAGATTCTCGGCCCGATCAGTGCCGCGAACATCGAAGTCGACATGATCGTGCAGAACGTCGCGCACGATAACACCACCGACTTCACCTTCACCGTGCACCGCAACGACTACCAGGCCGCACAGACCGTGCTGGAAAACACCGCTCGCGAGATCGGTGCCCGGGAAGTGGTGGGCGACACCAAAATTGCCAAGGTCTCGATCGTCGGCGTCGGCATGCGTTCTCACGCAGGCGTGGCCAGCCGCATGTTCGAATCCCTGGCCAAGGAAAGCATTAACATCCAGATGATCTCGACGTCGGAAATCAAGGTTTCCGTGGTGATCGAAGAGAAGTACCTGGAACTGGCTGTGCGCGCTCTGCACACGGCTTTCGAACTGGACGCTCCGGCCCGTCAGGGCGAGTAATCCGGTCACCTGAAGGGCGCGGTCTGACCGCGCCCTTTATTTTTGAATGGCGCGAGCCCCTGAACTGTTCTTTTGCTCGCGCTGGTCAATACTCAGGCATGTAGGGCTACGATCGCTCCGGTTGTAGGTCGGGTGCCTTTTTTTTGCAGACTGTTGTCCCTGAAATGAAATGCGTGAGGAGAAAGGTATGCTGATTCTGACTCGTCGGTGCGCAGAAAGCCTGATTATCGGTGATGGCGAAATCACCGTGACCGTGCTCGGCGTCAAAGGAAATCAAGTGCGTATCGGCGTCAACGCCCCGAAAGAGGTTGCCGTGCACCGTGAGGAAATTTACCTGCGTATAAAGAAAGAGAAGGACGAAGAACCAAGCCATTAATTTTTATCGATTTTTATGTTTGCAAACGGGGAAGAAGGTGGTTAATATACGCCCCGTGTTGCGGAGAGCTGGCCGAGTGGCCGAAGGCGCTCCCCTGCTAAGGGAGTACACCTCAAAAGGGTGTCGGGGGTTCGAATCCCCCGTTCTCCGCCATTATTTGCTTAGTACGTTGTAATCTGGCTTTTTCTGTAAGTTGTTGAATTTATTAGAAAAAGTGGTTGGAATAGAGATTAGACGGGCTATAATGCGGCGCAACAAATGCACTCGTAGCTCAGCTGGATAGAGTACTCGGCTACGAACCGAGCGGTCACAGGTTCGAATCCTGTCGAGTGCACCATTTAAGAGTTGTTTATAGCGATATAAAGAACTCGGCTTCAGCCAGTTGTGGTCTGGTTTAAAAACACAAATGCACTCGTAGCTCAGCTGGATAGAGTACTCGGCTACGAACCGAGCGGTCACAGGTTCGAATCCTGTCGAGTGCACCATTTAAGAGTCGTTTGTAGCAATACAGGCAACTCGGCTTCAACCAGTTGTGGTCTGGTCTAAAAACACAAAATGCACTCGTAGCTCAGCTGGATAGAGTACTCGGCTACGAACCGAGCGGTCACAGGTTCGAATCCTGTCGAGTGCACCATATTCAAGAAGCCCGCGTTTAACGCGGGCTTTTTGTTGTCTGCGATTTGGCTTTTCCTTTCACGCAGCCCTTCTCATCAAAATCGACTTGAGCACTGCGGCCTCGTTTCAGGTCGTATCGATAGCTCGTCGTCGACGTTCGAATATTTACCTTGTCCGGTTTGCCCAGAGCGCTTTCAACATCCTGTTGGCTCATGCCGGCAATCACTCGTTGATTGATGATCGCTGCGCGGCGCTGCCTGGCATTGATCAGGTTGCCGCATTTGTCCTCCAGGCGGCCAACGATGCCAGGTTCACGTCCCCTGATTGTCATACCGTATATTTCTTCGTGGTTGTGTTCCGGCATGATCGGCACGACAGATCCGGGTGAGTAGGGCTTGACTTGCTGCAGCGAGAGCTGCTCATCGTTCGCACAACTCAGGGTGGTGAAGGTGATGCCGCCGTCGGGTGCTTCGCAGCGGTGAAGGGTGTTGGCAACCCCGGCGGGCGGCAGGCAGAGCAGGCTGGCGACTACAAAACGGAATGTTCTGGATAGCATTCGACGTCCTCCATGACGATCTACGCTCAAGGGTAGTCGCTACATTTTTCAGTGCCGGTGTGTTTTCTTTTCAAGATGAGTCGTCGCATCTGCACGGGTCAGGACAGTGCTCAGCTTTGTCGCGCAAGCGCTTGTTTCGACCGCGATTTTTAACGTTTAAAACCGTCAGGCGGTGTATCATTGCGCCCGTCAGCCCCGCCGGGGCTTATGGAAAACCTCCATGGACTTACCCAGTAGTTACTCAGTAACCCGTTTCACCAATCATGAATTGACTGATTGATCCTTCCGGCGTGCCCCGCTGCTGGGAGTGGAGTTCGCCTATGTCCGAAATCGAAGTAAAGAAAACACAGGAAAGCCTGCAGGATCGCCTGGCTCAGGTCGTTGAGCTGCTGCAGCGCCAGAAGGTCGTCGAAGACCTGACTCATCGCCAGGAAGGCGCGCATCACGACCGGGTCGAGAACCTGGTTCACCGGCAGAATCTCGTCGAGCTGCAACGCAAACTCGATGATCTGCACTCCGCCGACGTTGCCTACATCCTTGAAGCCTTGCCGCTGGACGATCGTCTGACGCTCTGGCAACTGGTCAAGGCTGATCGCGACGGCGACATTCTTCTCGAAGTATCCGACTCCGTTCGTGAAACGCTGATCGCCGACATGGACGATCACGAGCTCCTGGCTGCGGCCAAGGACATGGACGCCGACGAGCTTGCTGACTTGGCCTCCGAGCTGCCGCGAGACGTCGTCCATGAGCTGATGGAGACGCTAGACCAGCAACAACGCGAGCGCGTGCGTTCGGCCCTGTCCTATGACGAGGAGCAGGTCGGTGCGCTGATGGACTTCGAGATGGTGACCATCCGTGAGGATGTCAGTCTCGAAGTGGTTCTGCGTTACCTGCGCCGTCTCAAGGAGCTGCCGGGGCACACCGATAAACTGTTCGTGGTTGATTACGACGGTGTGCTCAAGGGTGTGCTGCCGATCAAGCGTCTGCTGGTCAACGATCCGGACAAACAGGTTTCTGAAGTCATGGCCAGCGATCCGGTGAGTTTTCACCCGGACGAAGACGCCTATGACGCTGCTCAGGCGTTCGAACGTTACGACTTGATCTCGGCCCCGGTGGTCGACAAGAACGGCAAGCTGATTGGCCGTCTGACCATCGACGAAATGGTCGACCTGATTCGTGAGGAGAGCGAAAGCGAAGTCCTCAACATGGCGGGTCTGCGGGAAGAGGAGGACATCTTCGCCTCCGTCTGGAAATCCCTGCGCAACCGCTGGGCGTGGCTGGCAATCAACCTGATCACTGCCTTTGTCGCTTCGCGGGTGATCGGCCTGTTCGAAGGCTCGATCGAGAAGCTGGTGGCGCTGGCGGCGCTGATGCCGATCGTGGCGGGTATTGGCGGTAACTCCGGTAACCAGACGATCACCATGATCGTGCGCGCCATGGCGCTCGACCAGGTCAGCACGGGCAACACCTCGCGCTTGATGCGCAAGGAGCTCGCGGTGGCGTTGATCAACGGTCTGGTCTGGGGCGGGGTGATCGGTGTGGTCGCTTACTTGCTCTACGGCAGTTGGTCGCTGGGCGTGGTAATGACGGCGGCGATGACGCTCAATTTGCTGCTCGCAGCGTTGATGGGAGTGTTGATCCCGATGACGCTGGCCAAGATGGGCCGCGACCCGGCGATGGGCGCCAGTGTGATGATCACGGCCATGACCGACAGCGGTGGCTTCTTCATCTTTCTGGGGTTGGCGACGATCTTCCTGCTCTGATTCGCCGCAATGCAAAAGCCCCGCCAATTGGCGGGCTTTTTTGTGCCTGTGTATTTATCTGTGGCGAGGGGATTTATCCCCGATGGGTTGCGCAGCGACCTCAGGAGAGGCCTTGGTGCCATCGGGGATAAATCCCCTCACTACGAGTCTGCCTCGGATTGTCGTGATTAACATCCGGGCAAAAAAAAGCCAGCACTTATGCTGGCTTGAGATGTTCGGTGTGGCTCAGGACGCGTCTGCGGCCATTTCGGCGTCGTGAGCGATCAGCGACACCAGGGCGTTCTGTTGACGGTGCGACAGCTGACGGAAGCGTTGCAGCAGCTCACGCTCGTGCAGCGAAAGCTCAGGGCTGTCCAGGCGCATGCTCAACTCTTCGCCCAGTGCACCTTCCTGAATAAGACTCTGCTCAAGGCGCGCAATGATTTCGGAGTTCATGCTGCGATGATGATTGCGAGCCACCTCGGCAATGCGTTCACGCATCCCGTCTGGCAGACGTACGACGAACTTGTCAGCCGTACGGCTGGAATAAATTGCCTGTTTCAATGGGCGCATATATTTAACCGGTTAGTTCAGGGGAGCGGTTCTCGGGATTGGCCGCAGGATGTGTGGTAGGACAAGCATCCGCGCCAAATGGTTCAACCTGAATTGTTAAGAGGCCCGCATCATGCCTCAAAATTGCCAGATCATTGGCGTCAATTCTGTGACAAATATTGAGCTGGGTAAAGGCGTAATGCCAGCACCAATTATCAGAAATGCGGACTGGTTTGAAAACTTTGCCTTGGTCCGCATCAATGACCGCTTCCGGGTGCACATCTGTTGATGTCCAAAGACGTCAGAACGTGCATGCTATGCGGCTTTCGATCCTTGTTCCTTACCTGTACAGGATAGTGGCAATTTGCCGATTTACTAGGGGCAAACACCGGCCGGAGGGCGTTTTCAGGATGGATGGCAAGCTTATTTATCTGATGGGGCCCTCCGGTTCAGGCAAGGACAGCCTGATCGAGGCCGCGCGTGAGCCTTTGCGCGAGTTGAACTGCGAAGTCATGCGTCGAGTAATTACCCGATCAGCGGAATCCGTGGGCGAGGACGCTATCGGCGTGACGGCCGAAGAGTTCGAGCGACGCCAGCAAGCCGGGGACTTCTCGCTGGCCTGGCACGCCAATGGGCTGGCTTATGGCATCCCGGCAGAAATGGACGAATGGTTGCGTGCTGGGCGACGCGTACTGGTGAACGGCTCACGCGCCAACCTGCGTCAGGCGCTTGAGCGCTACCCGACACTGCTGCCGGTGCTGCTGACGGTCAAGGACGAGGTCTTGCGTGAACGCCTGCTCAGGCGTGGCCGGGAGACGCCCGAGCAGATTGATGCGAGGCTGGCGCGCAATGCGCTGTTCAAGGACAGAAGGGCAACTGATTTGCCCGTTCACCTGATCGACAACTCGGGCGACCTGGCGGACGCCGTTAAGCAATTGCTGAACTTGATCCGGCTTAACGCAGCACCGGATCAAATTTGATCTTGCGCCCGGCAACCAGGGCCAGCACAAACAACACTGCAAATACGCCGCAGCCAATCAGGGGAAGGGTGACTGCGGTTTCCTCGAACAGCGAAAAATGCACAACGCCACTCAATAAGGCGAGGATCAGAAACCCTGCGGCTGATTTGGACATGCTGTACTCCTGAAGATATTTCAAAAAACCAGACGTTCGGTGTCGCGCGTCGGCAGTGCTTGCTCAGGCTCATTGACCGCCTGCGCCGCGAAGTCGCTCTGATTGCTCAGTACCGCCCACTGCGGCGCTTTCTGCACCTGCAAGTAATGCGGCATACGCTGAGCAACCGGTTCAGCACTCTCGGGGACAAAATGAAAGCCAACCAAAACCGCCAGTGCGATTGCGTTTGCGAGCAGGAGAGTGCTGTTCATGGGGCGGACTCCGTTTGTTCTGTTATGAGAACAGACATAGCAGCCGTCGTGCCAACAGTCTAACCGCTGTGAAGTCCTTTAAAAACAAGCATTTGGAAGGGTTTTTCATAAGGCGCGGGTTGCAATCTGCAATGATGGCTTTTTGGGGGAGTGCAAATTGCACGGTAAATCTTCCCGCAGCATTGCAAGGCGCCTGCCTACACTTAAAAAGCCCACGGACGACATGACAAATCAAGGGCCGGCCGTTAACATGCACGCCGTCCGTCACGCCGTGTCCGGCCGCGATAACTCAGTGTCCCAGTAGCTCAATTGGATAGAGCATCCCCCTCCTAAGGGGAAGGTTGGCAGTTCGAACCTGCCCTGGGACACCATATACATATCAATGCTTCCAGCGATTTAATCTGCCAACGTCCAATCTTTAAGGGGTGAAGGGTGGGTGCAAGTGGATCGCTTCAAGCATTCAAAGAGCCCCGCTCAGGTAATTGCCTGTCGGGGCGTTTTAGTAATCGCGACCTCGTATCAAGGTATTGCTCTGGGAGAAGAGCTCAGGCTTTGGTCGACGATAGCTACTGCTCACGGAGATTTTCTAGCTACCGAACTTGCGTCTCTCGGCTTGTGTTGAAGGTCCACTTCGTAGTGAACTCCAGCCGATGGCTCATTCAGACTAATGAGGATGAACCTTGAATCATGAACTATGGCTGGAACCCGATGGCTTACAGTTGTTTTGTCACTCTGGGCCTCATGGCGATGAATCGCGCGCCCTCCTTGAGCCGGGGTCGAAACTGATTTGGGAAGTTGAGGCGGCAAGCCGCTTCGAAGCGATGAGCAAGTACTATGAGTACATGGACTGGGGCGAATGGACGACGGATTTTCCCGAGCTGGATAAGACGCCTTACGGAGGGCCTGGCTGGGAGGATTACCCCGCATGACCTGTGAATCTCCTTGGCACTCCATCTTCAATTCATTCGCGCCAACGTTCTTCCGATTCCGTAAACCGCGAATTCAAAGCCCTTTCGGTTCGCGTGCGCGAGAAGCACCGCGAAACCAGAATGGTTGACGTCGATAGCCTTCAGCCATCGCACGTGTCGCCAGTCGAGATAAACCCTGTAGTGAAAAGATGACCCGGCGCGCAGGGTAATCGCTGCACAAGGAATCTTGAACCCCTCCACTTCAGAGAACCCCACTCCTTGCCGATAACTCCTTCGGCGACCTCAGACTCGCGCGAAATCGCTTGATAGCATTTGGCCTCCAGCTATCATCTGCGCGCCTGTGAAAACGCCCCCGGTTCACCTACTTCAATTGCCTGGAAATCCTCGATGCTGTCGTATCACCAAAAGAGTTTTCTGATCGTCGATGATTTCTCGGATTTCCGCAGTTCCGTACGCTCGATGCTGCGCGAGCTGGGGGTCAAGGACGTGGATACCGCCGATACCGGCGAGCAGGCGCTGAAGATGTGTGCGCAGAAGTCTTATGACTTCATCCTGCAGGATTTCCACCTCGGTGACGGCAAGAAGAACGGCCAGCAGGTGCTGGAAGACCTGATGTCGGAAAAGCTCATCAGTCATGAAGCGGTGTTTGTCATGGTGACGGCCGAGACCAGTCAGGCGATGGTGCTCAGTGCCCTGGAGCATGAGCCGGATGCCTACCTGACCAAGCCGTTCAACCGCTCCGGCCTGGCGCAGCGCCTGGAGCGTCTGGAGCAGCGCAAGACGTTGCTCAAACCGATTCTGCAAGCCCTTGATCGCGGTAAGCCGGTCGAGGTGCTCAATGCCTGCATTGCGCTGTGCAAGCAGGACATCCGTTATTCGCCGCTGTGCCTGCGTTATCGCGCCGATGCGCTGCGTGACATGAATCAGAACGAAGCGCTCGAACGCCTTTACGACAGCATCATCGCTGACCGGCCGTTGCCGTGGGCGTTCGCCGGGCTGGGCAAGTTGTTGTTCAAGCGTGGGCAAGTGGCGCAGGCCAAGGGTGTTTACGAAAAAGCCCTGAAAGTGTTCCCGATGATGCCGGCGCTGTACGACGGCATGGCCGATGTGCTGGTCGCCGAGGGCGATACCAAAGGCGCGCAGCGAGTGCTGGAGGAGGCCATTCGCTTATCGCCGCTGGCGGTGCGCCGGCAGGCGTTGCTCGGCAAACTGGCGATGGCCAATGAAGACTTTGACACCGCGTCCCGGGCCTATCGCCAGGCAGTGGCGCAGGGCGCGCAGTCGCGGTTCAAGGATCCGGAAAGCAACCTCGGTCTGGCTCATGCCTTGATCAGCAAGGGCAGTGAGCGCGGTCTCGACACGCGCACGCGGCTGGAGATCAACACCACGCTCAGCGCCGTCGCCAAAGAGAACCCGTCTGACCCGGGCCTGCAGATTCGTGCGCGCCTGATGAAGGCCACCAGTCTGCTGCTCAACGATGCCGAGACCGCCGACAAGCTCACCGAACAAGCGCTGATGCGCCTCGACGGCATGGAGCAGTTCATGAGTCCCGAGGCGGCGTTGCTGGTCGCCAAGCAGTTGCAGATGCTCGGTCAGGCCGAGGCGGGCACTTCGATGCTCAAGAGCTGCGCGGAGATTTACGGCGACGATCCGGCGGTGATGAAAGACATCGCCAAGCTCACCGATGACCCGACTATCCTCAGTTCGAGTAACGCCGCCGCCGACCTCAACCGTCAGGGCGTGCGCGTGTACAAGACCGGCAATCTGGTGGAGGCCCGCGAGGTGTTCCGCAAGGCGCTGAAGATGCAACCGAAGAACATCAGTATCGCGCTGAACATGGCCCAGTCGCTGCTGCACGGCACCGACACCAGTGTGCCGTCGGCGGAGCTGGAAGAATGTCGGGCCTGCCTGAAAATGGTCGGCCTGATGCCCGACACCGACGCGCGTTATGCGCGTTATCAGAAGCTGAAAAGCAAGGCGTTTGGCGAATGAACCAAGACGAGCAGGCGCTGGATTTCTCCACGGTGATCGCCTCCACCGTTCACGACATGAAGAACTCGCTGGCGATGCTGATGCAGGCCCACAGCCAGTGGCTGGCGCGGTTGCCCGAAGGGCAGCGCGGTGGGGCGGAGCAGGGTGTGATCGATTTCGAGTTCGCCCACCTCAACGGCATGCTGGTGCAGTTGCTCGGGCTGTACAAGCTCGGCGTCAACCAGATGCCGCTGCAACCGGCGTATCACGAACTCGATGATTTCATCGAGGCGCAACTGGCATCGCACCAAGAGGTGTTCGCCAGTCGCGGGATCATCGCCACCTATGAAGTCGATCCGCTGAGCCCGTTGGGTTTCTTCGATCGCGAGTTGGTTGCCTCGGTGTTGGGCAACTGCATCAACAACGCCATTCGTTACGCCCGCGAGTCGCTGCTGATCACCGTCAGCGACGAGGCCGGGCAACTGGTGTTGAGCATCAACGATGACGGCGATGGTTACCCGGCCGAGATGCTCGAGCGGCAGGCCGATTACGTGCAGGGCATCAATCACAGCAGTGGCAGCACCGGGTTGGGTCTGTATTTCGCCAACCGGATTGCCGCGTTGCATCAGCGCAATGGCGTGGTCGGGCACACCGAAATTCGCAATGGCGGACCACTGGGTGGCGGGGTGTTCAGCCTTTATCTGCCGTGACCCGGGTTTTTGTTTGACGCTGCTTGATATTCCGAACAGCCGGAGCCTATTTTGTACGGGTCGCCGTTCGCGGCTCGCACAATAACAAGGATTGCGTCATGACAACCGATGGCCAGCGTTCACTCGCGCAGCGACTGACCGGCATTGATGAGATTGAATGTGTCACGCCAGATTTGAACGGCGTGCCGCGCGGCAAAGTGATGACTGCCGAGGGTTTCCTCGAAGGGCGGCGTTTGCAGATGGCACGGGGGGTGCTGCTGCAATGCATCATGGGCGGTTATCCGCCGGCGCGGTTTTACGGCAGCGATGACGGCGACCTGGCACTGGTGGCCGAGCCGAGCATGATTCACCCTCTGCCATGGAGCGACGAGCCACGTGCCCTGGCCATCTGCGATGCCGACGAACTGAGCGGCGAAAGCTCCAATCTGTCGACCCGCGGTCAACTCAAAAAAGTCATCGCCCGTTACGCTGCGCGCGGTCTGGCGCCGGTGGTGGCGACCGAGCTGGAATTTTTTGTCTTCGCCCCGAACACCGATCCGACTCAGCCGTTCCGTCCGCCGGTAGGCCTGGATGGACGCCGCGAGGATGGTCAGTCGGCGTTCAGCGTCAGTTCCAACAATGGTCTGCGGCCGTTTTTCAGCGAAGTCTATAAATGCATGGCGGCCCTCGGTCTGCCACGCGATACCTTCATGCATGAAATGGGCGTCAGCCAGTTCGAGATCAACTTGCTGCACGGTGATCCGCTGTTGCTGGCCGACCAGACTTTCCTGTTCAAACACCTGCTCAAGGAAGTCGCGCTCAAGCATGGTCTGAGCGTGGTGTGCATGGCCAAGCCGCTGGCACACACGCCGGGCAGTTCGATGCACATTCACCAGAGCATCGTCGAGATCGCCACTGGCAACAACGTGTTCAGCGACGAGAACGGCCAGCCGACCGCAATGTTCCGCCATTTCATCGGCGGGCAGCAGGCGGGCATGGCTGATTTCACCGCACTGTTTGCACCGAACGTGAACTCCTATCAGCGTCTGTGTCATCCGTATGCTTCACCGAACAATGCCTGCTGGTCCCACGACAATCGCGCGGCAGGGCTACGGATTCCGGCCAGTTCGCCGGTGGCCCGGCGGGTCGAAAACCGTTTGCCTGGCGCCGATGCCAATCCGTATCTGGCGATTGCCGCGAGCCTGGCCGCCGGCTTGCATGGTATCGAGCATGAGCTGGAGCCGAGCGCTGCGATTCAGGGCGAATTCGAAGTGCCGGACAATCTTTCGTTGCCGTGTACCTTGCATGCCGCGCTCGAGCGTCTGAAACGTAGCCAATTGGCCAGGGAACTGTTCGGACAGGAGTTCATCGAAGGCTACATCGCTTCGAAGACCATGGAGTTGACCAGCTTCTTTGATGAAATCACTCCCTGGGAACGGCGTGTTCTAGCAGCCCAGGCCTGACGAACTGTCGTCATCGGGCTATCGTTTGGATAGCCCGATACTTACTGCAAGGAGCCGCTCGGAACGCCGATGCGCCAAATCTGGAAATCCTTTCGAGCGCTGTATTTCGCCTCGCTGATGATGTTGATCGGCTCGGGCCTTCTATCTACTTATCTGGCATTGCGCCTGGCCGCTGACCATGTCGATGGGCTGTGGGTCGGTGCGCTGATGGCGGCCAACTACTTCGGCCTGGTGCTGGGCGGCAAGATCGGTCACCGGCTGATCGCCCGGGTCGGACACATTCGGGCTTATTCGGCGTGTGCCGGGATCGTCGGCGCGGCGGTGCTCGGACATGGTCTGGTCGACTGGCTGCCGGCATGGCTGGTGCTGCGGACCATCGTCGGTCTGGGCATGATGTGCCAATACATGGTGATCGAGAGCTGGCTCAACGAGCAGGCCGACGCCAACCAGCGCGGGCTGGTGTTCAGCGGTTACATGATCGCTTCGTATCTGGGGCTGGTGCTGGGTCAGCTGATTCTGGTCATGCACCCGGGCCTCGGCCTGGAACTGCTGATGCTGGTCGCGCTGTGTTTTGCCTTGTGTCTGGTGCCGGTGGCGCTGACTCGACGGATCCACCCGGCGCCACTGCATCCGGCACCGATGGAGCCGCGCTTCTTTATCAAGCGGGTGCCGCAGTCGTTGAGCACGGTGCTGGGGGCCGGTCTGATCATCGGCTCGTTCTACGGTCTGGCGCCGCTGTATGCGTCGCAGCAGGGGCTGTCGACCGAGCAGGTTGGTCTGTTCATGGGTAGCTGCATTTTTGCTGGGCTGCTGGTGCAGTGGCCGTTGGGCTGGTTGTCCGACCGTTATGACCGGGCGCTGCTGATCCGTTGCTTCGCCGGTTTTCTCGCGGTGGCGGCGTTGCCGTTGGCGATCCTGCCGCAGGTGCCGCTGGAGGTGCTGTTTGTGGTTGGCTTCCTCTGTTCGCTGGTGCAGTTTTGCCTGTATCCGCTGGCGGTGGCGTTCTCCAACGACCACGTCGAGGGCGATCGCCGGGTGTCGCTGACGGCGATGCTGCTGGTGACCTACGGTGTCGGCGCAAGTATCGGCCCGCTGCTGGCGGGTGTGCTGATGAAGCTGTTCGGCAGTCAGAGTCTGTACGCGTTCTTCAGCTTCTTTGCACTGGTGCTGGTGTGGCGCATTCGCCCGAAAGCCGTGACCAATCTGCATCAGGTCGACGACGCACCGCTGCATCACGTGGCGATGCCGGACAGCATGTCGAGTTCGCCGCTGGTGGCAGCACTCGATCCGCGAGTGGATGAGCAGGTGGTGCAGGAGCAGATGCAAACCACGGTTACGCCGGAGCCAGAGCCAGAACCCGAGGTTCAGCCTGAAGCTGTGGCAGAAACTGATTCGGCAGATGAGGGTGATAAACCGACACCGGACATCAGTGGGGCCAGACCCTGAGTCGGGTGAGAGTAAGGCTGTTCAGAGACAGACACTGTAACTGTGGCGAGGGAGCTTGCTCCCGCTGGACTGCGCAGCAGGCACCGCTTGCCAGATAAAGGGTGGGGGCGCTTCGCGCCCCAGCGGGAGCAAGCTCCCTCGCCACAGGTGTCCGTTGCTGGCAGAAAGATTTTTGGCATAAAAAAGGGCAGTCCCGCGAGGGGCTGCCCTTTCTATTTGCCTGTACGAATCACAGATCGTCTTTATCGAACCGGCGTGCTTCACGCTGCAGTTGATAAACGAAGCGCTCGACGTTGCGCGCCGCCTGACCACTGATGTTGTGGAAACGCAGGCCGGCGAAGGTGATGTTGAGCTTTTCTTCGAAGTGCAGATAACGCAGTTCGACCGAAGTCGGCTGATTGCCGAACAGCGGGGTGGCGATCATGCGGTCATAAACCTGGCCCAGTTGCAGGCGGTCGGTGATGTCGCCGTCAAAGCGCAGCTTGCAACCGGTGGCGGAAATATCCAGCAGTTTACCGTTGATCGGTGCCTTGAGCTTTTCGCCGCCGAGTTCAACGCTGACCAGATCGGTCAGTTTCAGGGCCGCGCGAAAAGCGTTGCGGCGCTGGTGGTAAACCACTTCGGTCGGCAGTTCGCCGGTGTAGAAGCGGTCGCCTTCGGATTCTTCAATGTTCAGCGTGCCGTTGCATTCCCAGGCGATACGCACGCCTTCGTGGAAGCCTTCGACCTTGAACGGTTCGCCGGCCAGCAGAAAACGCTCGCCATCGCGCGGGATCATTTCGTCCAGGGCAATCGTCGCGGTTTCGCGGTCAACCTTGATCAGGTAGCTCTGGAAGCGCTGACTGCGCTCGTGAAAGGTGATGATCAGCGGATCGTGGCTTTCTTGCAGCTGGCGCAGGTTGCTGGAGATTTCCAGGGGCGTGGTCAGCACCTTTGGTGGCTGCGGAGTATCATCCGCGCTTAGGGCGTTTGGCACGTTTTCTCAATCTCCAGACAAAATTTGACTACGACTAGCCAGCATTTTGCCAGCATGTTTCGCGGGTTGATAGTGCAGGCACATCGAATGGCTCACGCCTGGCTGAGCGTACGCGGCTTGGTGGGCTTGGCGAAAGTGCCTGTGGCGTCATACAACGCTGGTGGCTCGCCCCCGGTGAGGATTTTCAGCTGATTGGCCGTGGTGGCCTGCTGAATCTGGATCGACTGACCGTTCTTGACGTTGGCCGCCTGGCACTGGGCAATCAGGTCTGTCAGCACGTCGCTCTGGGACAGCAACTGATCGCCAATGCTCGACTGGCTGGCCAGTTGCTCCAGGCCCTGACGATCGAGCGGCAGGTTGAGGCTGGCGAGGATTTCGCTGCGCTTGCGGCCATGCTGTTCAAGCAGAATGATCAATGCCTGTTTGCGCGCCAGAATATCTTCGAGCAAGGGCATGTCGCGACCGTGCAAGGCGAGGGACTCGGTTTGCAATAACTCCAGCAATTGTTGAGCTGGAGCAAAGTCGTCGGTGATCAGTTGCAATAAATTAGTGTCGTGCATGGCTGGCCTTGGGTTCTAAGCGTCCAAAAGCCTGGCGCCGGCAAAAGCCTAGCGCTGGGCTTCGAAGTTGAGCAGTTTGCTGGCTACACGGTTGCTGTCGACTTTATAGCTGCCATCGGCAATCGCTGCTTTCAACTCGGCCACTCGGGCTTTGTCGACGGCAGGCTGATCGCGCAGCTTGTCAGTGACCTTCTGCAACTGTTGAGCCTCATTGCTGAGGTGTACCGATTCCCCGCTTTTTACGGTACTGGCCGTTTCGGCCGGGGTATTCAGCGGCGCGGAGGTGCCGGTATCGGCGGTTTCCTTGGCGTTGCTGGTACGTGTACTGCCCGTAAGTGACGAGGAGCTGTTCAAACGGCTGAAATCGATGACCATGTTAAAAACCTCTGGGAATTTGGACGCTTGCCATGTTCTCGGCCATCCCCTGGAAAACTTTAGGCTCATTTGCAATGAGCTGCATGCGTCGAAGCGTGTCCTGCTTCGGCACAGTTTAGGGAAGCGTCGAGGCCGGCGCCAGTTTTCTGCGTGAGCGTTTTACATGGCCACTTCCACTTGGCCCGGCGCGATGACCTGCGCCTTGATCACCCGGTTCGAGTTCAGGTTTTTCACCCGGATCTGTTCCTTCAGACCGCCATTGGCCAGGGCTTCGCCGGGCATGCGTACGGCGAGCGTACCGCTGCGGGCGATGATGACCACCTGATCGCCCTTGCGCACCACTTCAGCCTGTTCCAGGTGCACCAGGGTAATGACCTGATCGGCGACCGTTGGTCGGGTTAATTTTTGCCCGATGGCTTCATCCACCGACGTCAGGAAACCCTGATTGATCTGGCTGACGTCGCGTTCACGCAAGGTCACGTCCTGCGGCTCGATAATCCCGGCGCGTTTGAGCGGTCGGGTGGTGGTGACAATCTCGCGAAACAGGCGGACTTGAGCGGGCACGAACACCGTCCAGGGCGAGCTTCCCTCGCAACGGACCTTGACCGTGACCCGGCCCAGCGGGCGTGCCGGACTCTCCAGCGACGCTGTCAATTCCTTGTCGCACATAGGCATGCGCATACGTGGATCGAGCTGGTTGACCTCGATTTCGTAGCGGCCTTCGGTTTGACTGGTAGCCAGATAGTCTTCTACGGTGAACTCAAGAAAGCCCTGAGTGACGCCGATAAGCATGTCAGGCAAGGTAACCGTATCAGCACCGGCAGGGCTGCCAGCGAAAAACAAGCAGACGGCAGACGTCGCGCACAACGCTTTGCGGGTGCGGGAGGTCAGGCGTCGGAAAAATGTCGTTTGAGCGTTCATACGAGTTAAAAAGCAAGCGCCGTGCCGTTTAGCAATGAATGTGCGTCGCAACAACACTTGGCGTTGGTGTAGGAGTCTGGGCATGGCTGGTGTAATGGATTCGGTGAACCAGCGCACGCAACTGGTAGGGCAGAATCGCCTGGAGCTGTTGTTGTTCCGTCTCGACGGTCAACAGCTCTACGGAATCAACGTGTTCAAGGTGCGGGAAGTGCTGCAATGCCCGTCGCTGACGTTGATGCCCAAGTCCAGTCCTGTCGTGTGCGGGGTGGCGAATATCCGGGGGGCGACCATTCCGATCCTTGATCTGGCAATGGCGACCGGTTCCGGGGCGTTGAAAGACAAGAAAAATCCGTTCGTGATCATCACGGAGTACAACACCAAGACCCAGGGTTTCCTGGTCCGCTCGGTGGAGCGCATCGTCAACATGAACTGGGAAGAGATCCATCCGCCGCCCAAGGGCACGGGGCGCGATCATTACCTGACCGCTGTGACTCGAGTCGACAATCAGTTAGTCGAAATCATCGACGTCGAGAAGGTGCTGGCGGAAGTCGCGCCGACCCCCGAGGCGATTTCGGTCGGTGTGGTCGATGTCGAGACCCAGAGCAAGGCGTTGTCGCTGCGGGTATTGACGGTCGATGACTCGTCGGTGGCGCGCAAGCAGGTCACGCGTTGCCTGCAGACGGTCGGTGTCGAAGTGGTGGCGCTGAACGACGGCAAGCAGGCGCTGGATTACCTGCGCAAGCTGGTCGATGAGGGCAAGAAGCCGGAAGAAGAGTTCCTGATGATGATTTCCGACATCGAGATGCCGGAGATGGACGGGTACACCCTGACGGCGGAGATCCGCAGCGACCCGCGCATGCAAAAGCTTCATATCATCCTGCATACTTCGTTGTCGGGGGTTTTCAATCAGGCGATGGTCAAGAAAGTCGGTGCCGATGACTTCCTGGCCAAATTCCGTCCTGATGACCTGGCATCCCGGGTAGTCGACCGGATCAAAGCAGCAGATATCAGCTAGGGGCCTTCTGCCCCTGGCGGTCAACACGATTTAAGAGGCGGCATCATTGTCTACGGGTAATTTGGATTTCGAACAGTTCCGGGTCTTCCTGGAAAAAGCCTGTGGCATTTTGCTCGGTGAAAACAAGCAGTACCTGGTCTCGAGCCGTCTCAACAAACTGATGGAGCAGCAAGGCATCAAGTCCCTGGGTGAGCTGGTACAGCGCATCCAGACCCAGCCGCGCAGCGGTTTGCGCGAGCAGGTGGTCGATGCCATGACGACCAACGAAACCCTGTGGTTTCGGGACACCTATCCGTTTGAAGTCTTGAAGAACAAGGTGCTGCCCGAGGCGATCAAGGCCAGTCCCAACCAGCGTCTGCGGATCTGGTCGGCGGCGTGCTCGTCGGGTCAGGAACCGTATTCGCTGTCGATGTCGATCGATGAGTTCGAGCGCAGCAACCTCGGTCAGTTGAAGATGGGTGTGCAGATCGTTGCCACCGACCTGTCCGGCAGCATGCTGAACAACTGCAAGACCGGCGAGTACGACAGTCTGGCGATCGGTCGCGGTTTGTCCGCCGATCGTCTGCAGCGCTACTTCGACCCGAAAGGGCCGGGACGCTGGGCAGTCAAGGCGCCGATCAAGAATCGCGTGGAGTTCCGCTCGTTCAACCTGCTCGACAGCTATGCGAGTCTGGGCAAGTTCGACATCGTGTTTTGCCGCAACGTGCTGATCTACTTCTCCGCCGAGGTGAAGAAAGACATCCTGTTGCGCATTCACAGCACGCTGAAGCCGGGCGGGTATCTGTTCCTCGGCGCTTCCGAAGCGCTGAACGGTTTGCCGGATCATTACCAGATGGTCCAGTGCAGCCCAGGGATCATTTACCAGGCGAAGTGATTGCATCGGCAATACAAAAAACGGGAGGCCTCAGGGGCTCCCGTTTTTTTGTGCCTGAATTATCTCCCTCACACACCACAAATCCCCTGTGGGAGCGGGCTTGCTCGCGAAGGCAGTGTGTCAGAAAAACAGATATCGACTGACTCGACGCTTTCGCGAGCAAGCCCGCTCCCACAGTGGGTCTGTGGTGTAGGTGCGAGGGGAGGGCAAAGCGGCAGAAAAGCGGCAGCCAGCGGAAGCCGTTTGCCGCTTTTCTGGCATTGCCGCTTTGCCAACGCCCCGCAAAGCCCCGGTTTTCGGGGATTTCTCGCATTGGCACGCGGCTTGCTAAAGCTCAGGTACGAAAAACCGGTCACCCGAAGGTTCCCGACATGAGCATCAGCTTCGATAAAGCGCTCGGCATTCACGAAAAGGCATTGGGCTTCCGCGCCCAGCGCGCTGAAGTGTTGGCCAACAACATCGCCAACGCCGATACCCCGAACTACAAGGCTCGGGATCTGGACTTCTCCAAAGTGCTCGAAGCACAGAGCCAGAAGAACGCCAACGGCACCATCGCCCTGAACATGACCAACAGCCGTCACATCGAAGCTGAAGGCGTGGGCAATGGCGACGAGTCGCTGATGTATCGCACGCCGATGCAGCCTTCGATCGACCAGAACACCGTGGACGCTCAGCTCGAGCAGTCGAACTACGCGGAAAACGCGGTCGGCTTCCAGGCCAGCTTCACTCTGCTCAACAGCAAATTCAAAGGGCTGGTGTCAGCCCTGCGCGGAGAGTAATCCATGTCCCTGTCCAGCGTTTTCAACATTGCCGGCAGCGGCATGAGCGCACAAACCACGCGTCTGAACACCGTGGCTTCGAACATCGCCAACGCCGAAACCGTCTCATCGAGCATCGACCAGACCTACCGCGCCCGTCACCCGGTGTTCGCCACCATGTTCCAGGGTGGCCAGAACAGTGGCAGCAACTCGCTGTTCCAGAGCCAGGACGCTGCAGGGCAGGGCGTACAGGTGCTTGGCGTGGTCGAAGACCAGAGCAACCTCGAAGCGCGCTACGAGCCGAACCATCCGGCCGCTGACGCCAAGGGCTACGTCTACTACCCGAACGTCAACGTGGTGGAAGAAATGGCTGACATGATTTCCGCGAGCCGGTCGTTCCAGACCAACGCCGAAATGATGAACACCGCCAAAACCATGATGCAGAAGGTGCTGACCCTCGGTCAGTAATAAGGGGCGACTGCCATGAGTGTTTCCGATACCACCAGCAGCTTGAGCATGAATGACATCCTGGCGAACTCGTCGAAGAAGACCAGTTCGACCGCCGATGGCATTGCTTCTGCGACTAACAGTTCCACCGGCGGCCAGGCGCTGGGCAAGGATGCGTTCCTGCAATTGCTGGTCACCCAGCTGAAAAACCAGAACCCGCTCGACCCGCAGGACAACAGCGCGTTCGTTGCGCAGTTGGCGCAGTTCAGCAGTCTGGAAGGCATCACCACGCTTAACAGCACCGTCAGCTCGCTGGCCGGCAACTACAACTCCTCGCAGGCCCTGCAGGCGTCGTCGCTGGTGGGCCGCAACGTGATCGTGCAGACCAACACCGTTCAATTGGACGACCCGAGCAAAGGCATGACCGGTTCGGTCACCGTTCCGTCGTCGATTGCCGGCGGCACCGTCAGCATTACCGACAGCAGCGGCACGGTCGTTCGCACCATCGATCTGGGCAGTCGCGCCGCAGGCAGCGCGAGCTTCACCTGGGACGGCAAGGACAAGGACGGCAACCTGGTGAAGACCGGTACCTACACCGTCAAGGCCAACGCCTCGATCAATGGCACCTCGACCGATATGGCGACCTATCTGCCAGCCACGGTCAACAGTGTGACCATCAGCCAGACCGGTGGCGAGCTGATGCTCAACCTGTCCGGCAAGGGCACCGTTGCCCTGTCCAAAGTACAAACCATTGGTATATAGAGCCGACTAACCGGCACAAAGGAGTGGAATATGTCTTTCAATATCGGCCTTAGCGGTCTCTATGCAGCCAACAAACAACTGGACGTGACCGGCAACAACATCGCCAACGTCGCGACCGCCGGTTTCAAATCGTCCCGTGCAGAATTCGAAGACGTCTACTCGGCCACTCGCCTGGGTAGCGGCAGCAAAGTCATCGGCAACGGTGTGCGCCTGGCCAACGTGTCCCAGCAGTTCACCCAGGGTGACATCAACAACACCGGTAACGTGCTGGACATGGGTATCAACGGTTCCGGTTTCTTCACCATGAGCAACAACGGCGCGATCACCTACACCCGTGCCGGTACGTTCAAGGTCGATAATAACGGCTTCATCACCAACACCGACTACACCTCGCGCCTGCAAGGTTATGGTGTGGATGCCAATGGCAAGATCATCAACGGCGTGTTGACCGACCTGAAGATCGACACCTCGAACCTGGCGCCGAAATCGACTTCGCTGGTGACTTCGTCCATCAACCTGAACTCGTCGGCCCCAGTGATCGACGACACAGTGGCGGCAGGCAAGTTCGACCCGGCAAAACTCGAAACCTACACCAAGTCGTTCAGCACACCGATCTATGACTCTCAGGGCAACTCGCACGTCATGGATCAGTACATGGTGAAAACCGGCCAAAACACCTGGAAGGTCTACACCCTGGTGGACGGGCGCAATCCGGATGCAACCGGCAGCGATCCAACCAAGACCGCCCCGACTGCTTCGACACTGACGTTCGACAGTTCGGGCAATCTCACTCAGGTCAGCACGCCTAACCCGGCGGATGCGACCAAGCCGATCATCAGCAGCGACTTGAAGCTGACCGGCTGGGTACCGGGTACCGTGACCAACGGCACCTTCACGCCAAACGGCGCGTCTGCCAACACCAATGGCGTGACCATTTCCATGGCCAAGACCACTCAGTTCAACGCTGATACCGCCCGTTCGATCCCGACTCAGGACGGTTACGCCACTGGCCAGATCACCAACCTGACCATCGACGGCACCGGTACGCTGTTCGCCAACTTCAGCAACAACCAGAGCAAGGCCATCGGCCAGGTTGCGCTGGCCAGCTTCACCAACGAACAAGGCCTGCAGGCGGTCGGCGGTACCAGCTGGAAAGAGACTTTCGCCTCGGGTATCCCAGGCTACGATGCGCCGGAAACCGGTACTCTGGGTTCGATCGCTTCCAACTCGCTGGAAGAGTCCAACGTTAACCTGACCAACGAGCTGGTAGACCTGATCAAGGGCCAGAGCAACTATCAGGCGAACGCCAAGACCATTTCGACTCAGAGCACCATCATGCAGACCATCATTCAGATGACCTGATTGCGGTTTCTGGTTGTGCAAGAGCCCCTCTTTTTGAGGGGCTTTTTTGTGGGCGGCTATTGGGTGGCAGCTGTTTTGATTGGGTGAATATCCGTTGCTTCGGGTGCTGCGGCTGGCTGTTTCGCCCTTACGGCGAGTCACTTTTTCAGACGCCAAAAAGTAACCAAAAGGCTTGGCCCCAGCGTTCGGCCCTCGCTTAGGCTCGGGTTCCTTCGCTGCGGGATTCATCCGGGGGCATCGCCTACGGTTTGCTTCGCTGCACCTCCTCTCGATGTGTTTGGCTTCGCCAAACGGTCGCTTCGCTCCCACCCCCGGATAAATCCCTCCACTCAGCCTGCCGACGGGGCCGGTACGGCAAAATCAAAAGCTTTCGGCGAGCTGACACTCGGCCATTGAGTGGTGAAAAGCATGCGCTTGGCTTTTGCTCTTCTGTGGAAACCAGCCTGCTGGCGATGGCGGCCCGCGAGCCAACTAATCTCCGTCAGATTCATGTAATCACTGTAGGAGCTGCCGAAGGCTGCGATCTTTTGATCTGTGGCAGCAGCACTGAAGATCAAAAGATCGCAGCCTCGTTACTCTCGACAGCTCCTACAGTTAAATGGCAGGCAAAAGAAAACCCCCGACAAACCAGAAGCCTGTCGGGGGTTTCTTTTGCCTGGAAGAATCAGGCGCCTCGCGACGCCTGACTCAGCTCAGCTTATTGGCAAGCTTCGCAATCCGGCTCGTCGATCGCGCAAGCCTTTGGCACTGGAGCTGGACCTGCCGGAGCTGCCAGAACCGAATCGTCGCCGTGGTTGCCGCCGCTGGAAACAGCGTTCAGCTTGCCGGTGTTGATGGTCGACTTCTCGGTGCTGGTCGCGGCCAGGGCACGGAGGTAGTAAGTGGTTTTCAGACCACGGTACCAGGCCATGCGGTAGGTCACGTCGAGCTTCTTGCCCGATGCACCGGCGATGTACAGGTTCAGCGACTGGGCCTGGTCGATCCACTTCTGACGACGGCTGGCGGCGTCAACGATCCACTTGGTGTCCACTTCGAACGCGGTCGCGTAGAGCTCTTTGAGTTCTTGCGGGATGCGCTCGATCTGCTGCACCGAACCGTCGTAGTACTTCAGGTCGTTGATCATGACCGAGTCCCACAGACCGCGAGCCTTGAGGTCGCGAACCAGGTACGGGTTGATCACGGTGAATTCGCCCGACAGGTTCGATTTCACATACAGGTTCTGGTAGGTCGGTTCGATCGACTGCGATACGCCAGTGATGTTGGCGATGGTTGCGGTCGGTGCGATGGCCATGATGTTGGAGTTACGAATGCCTTTCTGTACACGGGCGCGAACCGGTGCCCAGTCCAGGGTCTCGTTCAGGTCAACGTCGATGTACTTCTGGCCACGTTGCTCGATCAGGATCTGTTGCGAATCCAGTGGCAGGATGCCTTTGGACCACAGCGAACCGTTGAAGGTCTCGTAAGCACCACGCTCGTCTGCCAGGTCGCAGGACGCCTGGATCGCGTAGTAGCTGACCGCTTCCATCGACTTGTCGGCGAACTCGACGGCAGCGTCGGAACCGTAAGGGATGTGCTGCAGGTACAGCGCGTCCTGGAAGCCCATGATGCCCAGGCCGACCGGACGGTGGCGGAAGTTGGAGTTCTTCGCTTGCGGCACCGAGTAGTAGTTGATGTCGATCACGTTGTCGAGCATGCGCACGGCAGTGTTCACGGTGCGTTGCAGCTTGGCGGTGTCCAGCTTGCCGTCGACGATGTGGTTCGGCAGGTTGATCGAGCCCAGGTTGCAAACGGCGATCTCGTCCTTGTTGGTGTTCAAGGTGATCTCGGTGCACAGGTTCGAGCTGTGAACCACGCCGACGTGCTGCTGCGGGCTACGCAGGTTGCACGGGTCTTTGAACGTCAGCCATGGGTGGCCGGTTTCGAACAGCATGGACAGCATCTTGCGCCACAGGTCTTTGGCCTGGATGGTCTTGAACAGCTTGACCTTGCCCGGGTACTCGGTCAGGGCTTCGTAGTACTCGTAGCGCTCTTCGAAGGCTTTACCGGTCAGGTCGTGCAGGTCCGGAACTTCGGATGGCGAGAACAGGGTCCACTTGCCGTCATCGAAGACGCGCTTCATGAACAGGTCAGGGATCCAGTTGGCGGTGTTCATGTCGTGGGTACGACGACGATCATCACCGGTGTTCTTGCGCAGCTCGATGAACTCTTCGATGTCCATGTGCCAGGTTTCCAGGTAGGCACACACAGCGCCTTTGCGCTTGCCACCCTGGTTGACGGCTACAGCGGTGTCGTTCACCACTTTCAGGAACGGAACCACCCCTTGCGACTTGCCGTTGGTGCCCTTGATGTACGAGCCCAGTGCACGAACCGGGGTCCAGTCGTTGCCCAGGCCGCCAGCGAATTTCGACAGCATGGCGTTGTCGTGGATCGCGTGGTAGATGCCCGACAGGTCGTCCGGAACGGTGGTCAGGTAGCAGCTCGACAGCTGTGGACGCAGGGTGCCGGCGTTGAACAGGGTCGGAGTCGACGCCATGTAGTCGAAGGACGACAACAGGTTGTAGAACTCGATCGCACGGTCTTCTTTCTGCTTCTCTTCGATTGCCAGGCCCATGGCCACGCGCATGAAGAAAATCTGCGGCAGTTCGAAGCGCACGCCATCCTTGTGGATGAAGTAACGGTCGTACAGGGTCTGCAGGCCCAGGTAGGTGAATTGCTGATCGCGCTCGTGGTTGATCGCCTTGCCCAGTTTTTCCAGGTCGAAGGTGGCCAGCACAGGGTTCAGCAGTTCGAACTCGATACCTTTGGCAACGTAGGCTGGCAGCGCCTTGGCGTACAGGTCGGCCATTTCGTGGTGAGTGGCGCTTTCGGCCACACCCAGGAAGCCCAGGCCTTCGGCACGCAGGGTGTCCATCAGCAGGCGCGCGGTCACGAACGAGTAGTTCGGCTCACGTTCAACCAGGGTACGCGCGGTCATCACCAGTGCGGTGTTGACGTCGTTCAGGGCCACGCCGTCGTACAGGTTCTTCAGGGTTTCGCGCTGGATCAGGTCGCCATCGACTTCAGCCAGGCCTTCGCAAGCCTCGGTAACGATGGTGTTCAGGCGGCCCATGTCCAGCGGCGCGAGGCTGCCGTCGGCGCGGGTGATACGGATCGACGGGTGCGCGTCGACCGCAGCTTCGACCGGAGCGTGGGCAGCGCGTTCTTTCGAACGGCCGTCACGGTAGATCACGTAGTCACGAGCGACTTTCTGCTCGCCGGCACGCATCAGGGCCAGTTCGACCTGGTCCTGGATTTCTTCGATGTGGATGGTGCCGCCCGACGGCATGCGACGCTTGAAGGTCGCGGTGACTTGTTCGGTCAGACGGGCAACGGTGTCGTGGATTCGCGACGAAGCGGCAGCGGTGCCGCCCTCAACTGCGAGAAACGCTTTGGTGATAGCGACGGTGATCTTGTCATCGGTGTAAGGAACGACAGTGCCATTACGCTTGATCACGCGCAGTTGACCAGGCGCGGTGGCAGCCAGATCCGAATTCGAATCGGCGGCCTGCGGCAAGGTGCCCTGCGGGTTCTCGCGAGTTGTGTCGGTTTGCATGGGGGGTGATCTCCACATTCTCTATGTTTGTTTGGGCACCATCATGGTGCTCACCGTTCTGGTCCGAAGCACTACAACCGACGGGCGTCGGGCATAACAACTTCGGACCAGTAGGAAAAAGGCTAATGACGCCGCATCCTTGCCGAAGTTTTTGGCTGCGAGCCAGGGCTCGAGCCGGATTCCTTCCAGGGTGACAGTCATGACTGCAACACCCGTACCGTTCCGGTTGTTTCCAACCCAAAAAACGGTGCCATCCGCAAGTGCGGTTTGGGCTTTGAAAAACTTGCTTGGTTCAACCGGAAACCGGCAATAAAGCGCTTGAGTTTCAGGTCCGAAATGTGGTTGGGCGTTTGAGCGGAAAACCCTATATGTAGGGTCTCTCCTTGCGCCGTGCTACAAGATAATGCGTTTCGAGGGGGCTTGCAACGTACTAGCTGTGGATAAGCCTGTGCGTAAATTGTGTAAGAAACCAGGAATTCCCGTGTAGGCCGCGAACCTGCTGAGCTAGACCGTTTGTCACTGTTTTTCACTCGGGAAAAACGCTTCAGCGGATTTTTAAGGGCGCGAACCCTATCACAAAAAACCGGGTTGTCCGAACGCATTTGGCGACTTGTGTTCTGGTTGTACGCCGTTTATACAATCGGGCAGTGTTTACCCATTCTTATCCTCCCGAAAGATGACAAAAAGACGGGAGAAATGTGGGAGCGGGCTTGCTCGCGAAAGCGGTGGGTCAGGCAATATCCATGTTGACCATGCCGCCGTCTTCGCGAGCAAGCCCGCTCCCACAGGGGAATTGAGTCAGGCCGAGCATTCTTCCTTATTAATAAAAACAGCAAGCAGAGGTCACTGGTGGAGCAAGAAGCCTGGCAGGTATTGATAGTCGAGGACGACCAGCGTCTGGCCGAACTCACCCGCGAATACCTGCAAGCCAATGGATTGCAGGTGGAGATTGAAGGCAACGGCGCGTTGGCGGCGGCGCGGATCATCAAGGAGCAGCCGGACCTGGTGATCCTCGACCTGATGCTGCCCGGTGAAGACGGTCTGAGCATCTGCCGCAAGGTGCGCGACCGTTATGACGGGCCGATCCTGATGCTCACCGCGCGCACCGACGATGCCGACCAGATCCAGGGCCTCGACCTCGGCGCCGACGATTACGTGTGCAAACCGGTGCGTCCACGGCTGTTGCTGGCGCGGATTCAGGCCTTGCTGCGACGCAGTGACACAGCCGAGCCCGTCGCGGAAAAAAGCCGTCGCCTGCAATTCGGCCCGCTGGTGGTGGACAACGCCTTGCGCGAAGCCTGGCTCAGCGACAGCGGCATCGAACTGACCAGCGCCGAATTCGACCTGCTCTGGCTGCTGGTGTCGAATGCCGGGCGAATCCTCTCTCGCGAAGAGATCTTTACTGCGCTGCGGGGCATCGGTTACGACGGCCAGGACCGCTCGATCGACGTGCGCATTTCGCGCATCCGCCCGAAAATCGGCGACGACCCCGACCACCCGCGCCTGATCAAGACCATCCGCAGCAAAGGCTATCTGTTCGTCCCTGAAGCCTGCGTAGACCTGGCGCTGTGAACTCGATTTTTCTGCGCATCTACGGCGGCATGTGCGCGGCGCTGATTCTGGTGGCGGTGCTCGGCGTGCTGGCGTTGCATCTGCTCAATCAGGTGCGCAGCGAGCAGTACCGCGAGCGCCTCGCCCACGGCACGTTTTCGCTGATGGCCGACAACCTGCAACCGATGAACGAAACCGAGCGCCATCGGGCGCTGTTGGTGTGGGAGCGGCTGCTGGGGATTCCGCTGGCGCTGAAGAAGTTTTCCGAGACTGATCTGGACTTGTCACAGCGTACCCGGGTGCAACGCGGTCAAGCGTTGGTGGAGCAGACCGGCCCGCATGCGGCGCGGGTCTATCGACTGGTCAGCGACAAGGAACAGTTGCTGCTGACCGGTGACGTACAACAGATCAGCGAGCAACTGGCCCGCGCGACCATTTATCTGCTGGCCGATGAATTGGTGCGTTTTCCGGTAGGCGAACAACCCAAGCGGCTGGCGCAGTTAAAGGAGGAGAAGGGCTTCGGTTTTGATCTGCGACTGGTCACGGTCAACGAGGCCGACATGGACGAAGACCAGAGCCGCCGCGTGTCCGAGGGCGACACGGTGATGGCGCTGGGCAAGGGTGGTGACTCGATCCGGGTGTTTGCCGGCATGGTCGGCACGCCGTGGGTGCTGGAAATCGGCCCGCTGTATCAGATGAATCCGTATCCGCCGCAATGGCTGGTGCTGATCGCCGTGCTCGGCCTGAGTCTGATCGGCCTGATCGTTTACCTGTTGGTGCGCCAGCTCGAACGGCGTTTGCGCGGCCTCGAGGCCGCCGCCACGCGCATCGCCAAGGGCAGCCTGGAAACCCGCGTGCCGGCCCGGGGCGCTGACTCGGTAGGACGGCTGGCGGCGGCGTTCAACGGCATGGCCGAGCACTTGCAGCAGTTGCTGGCGATCCAGCGCGAGCTGGTGCGCGCAGTCTCCCACGAACTGCGAACACCGGTGGCGCGCCTGCGTTTCGGCCTGGAGATGATCGGCTCGGCCACTACCCCGCAGGCGCTGGAAAAGTACCGCGAGGGCATGGATCACGACATCGAGGATCTCGATAAGCTGGTGGACGAGATGCTCACCTACGCGCGACTGGAGCAGGGCTCGCCGGCGCTGACCTTTCAACGCATCGACCTCGATGCGTTGGTCAATCAGGTGATCGAAGAGCTGGCGCCGTTGCGTGCCGGAGTCACGGTGCAGCGTGGTATGTGCCTGTCATCCACCGATAACGACGGCGCCTGGGTCGAGGCCGAACCGCGCTTCCTGCATCGGGCGTTGCAGAATCTGGTGAGCAACGCGATGCGCCATGCGCGCTCGAAAGTCACGGTGAGTTATCAGGTCGGGCAGTTGCGCTGCCGGGTCGATGTCGAGGATGACGGGCCGGGCGTGCCGGAGGTGGCGTGGGAGCGCATCTTCACGCCGTTTCTGCGTCTGGATGACAGCCGTACGCGGGCGTCGGGCGGGCATGGGCTGGGGCTGTCGATTGTGCGGCGGATCATCCATTGGCATGACGGCCGGGCGCTGATCAATAAGAGCAAGAGTCTGGGCGGGGCCTGCTTCAGTTTGAGTTGGCCGCGGAATCAGGAACGCCGCTGAGTTTTGTGGTGGCAGGGATGATGCCTTCGCGAGCAAGCCCGCTCCCACAGGGGAATGCATTTCAAGGGTGGGAGCGGGCTTGCTCGCGAAGGCGGCGGGACAGGCTGAAAAATCCTCAGGCCGGAATGCTGACCAGACTCAGCAACTGCCCATCCTGCACCCCAAATTGCGCTTCCAGCTCGGTGCCATGACGCCATTCGCCAGACAAGTCAGTCAGCAAACGCAACCTAACCTGCCCTTGCTCTGTCCACTCCAGCACCTCGGCGTGCTCGAAATAAAAGCGCTTCTGCACAATCGGGTACAACGCCTTGAACAGGCTTTCTTTCACCGAAAACGTCAGCGTCACCAGCAACGCCAGTTGTTCCCTCGAACCGGCGGCCATGCGCTGCAGTTCCGCAGGCGTCAGGATCTCCCCGGCCAGGCGTTCGGCGCGGTCGGTGTCGAGCAGGTTTTCCAGGTCCATGCCCAAGCCACGCCAATGCTGCCTGTTGGCGACAATCGCCGCCGCACGCCCGGTGCTGTGGGTGATCGAGCCGCAGATGTGCGCCGGCCATACCGGTGCACGGTCTTCGCCAATCGCCGGAATCACGCTTGAGCCTTCCAGTTGCTGCAACGCCGCCCGGGCGCAAATCCGCCCGGCAAGAAACTCTGCCTGGCGCTTGGCAACCGAACGCTGAATGCTCGGCGGCGGCTCGATGGCGCTGCGCTGGAAGTCGTCGCCGAGCAATTGTTTCGGGTCGAAACGGGTGCTCAGCAGGACGGTCTCGGGCAGCACGCTGGGCAACGGCCAGTGAGCGTCGAGCGCGGTGCAGCAGGTGGGGAGGGGCGGGCTGGAATTCATGGCGGGCATTTTGCCGGTTGAAGCCGCGACTGGGTAGAGGCTGCACACTTTTGTGGCGAGGGAGCTTGCTCCCGCTGGGGGCAAAGCCCCCCAAAACTGTGGGCGAGGTCTGTCAGGTAAACCGCATCGGCAGGTTTTTGCGACGGCTTTGCCGCCGAGCGGGAGCAAGCTCCCTCGCCACAGGGGCAATGTCAGCCAAAGATTTTCTGGAAGAACGTTTTCATGTCCGCCCAGGATTTTTCATCGGCCGCTTTGTTGTAGCCGATATCCGGGCCACCGTGTTCACCGTGGCTCAAACGATCGGCATCCGGATTGGTGAAACCATGCTTGGCACCGTCGAGGCTGACGAATGTGTAGTCGGCGCCGGCCTTGTCCATCTCGGATTTGAATGCGGTGACGTTGGCCGGGGTGACCATGCTGTCCAGCGCACCATGCTCGACCAGAATCTTCGCCTTCACACTGCCGGGCGTCGCCGGGGTGGTGGTCGCCAGTGCACCGTGGAAACTCACCACGCCCGCCAGCGGCTCGCCCTGACGCGCCGCGTTGAGCACCACGCCGCCGCCGAAGCAGTAACCGATGGCGGCGATTTTATTCACGTCGGTCTGTGGCTGCTTTTTCAGCAGGTTCAGCCCGGCCTCGAAGCGCTTGCTGGAGGCGGCGGCATCCTGGGTCGCGGCCTGCATGAATGCCATCGCATCCTTGGGGTGCTCGGTGTTCTTGCCTTCGCCGTACATATCGATCGCCAGTGCGCTGTAGCCCAGCTCGGCGAGGTCGCGGGCGCGGCGTTTGGCGTAGTCGTTCAGCCCCCACCATTCATGCACCACGACGATCCCCGGGCGTTTGCCCTTGATCGCATCGTCGTAGGCGTAGTAGCCGATCAGTCTGGTGCCGTCGGCACTCTGGTAGGGAATCTCCTGGGTCTTGATCGCGGCGTTGGCCAGGCTGCTGGCGGCGAGCAGGGCGAGGGCGAGGAACAGGCGCATGGTCGGTCTCCTTATCGAAAGTGGTCAGGACAGCCTAGTCGATTTGATTCAGTGCAGGTTCACCGAGCGTTCAGGGCAGGTACAGGGGCGGCTTGCTAACCTTGCATCCAGTCGAACAGCAATGAGAAAGTCGTCGCCCGTGCCGTCGCCTTCGCGAGCAGACTCGCTCTCACAGGTATGCTGTTGAAGTTGGAGCTTTTGATTTACCCGGGAGAGCGTTATGAAACTGTTGGTCGTCGAAGATGAAGCGCTGTTGCGCCATCACCTGCAAACCCGCCTGACGGAGAGCGGTCATGTGGTCGAGTCCGTGGCCAATGCCGAAGAGGCGCTGTACCAGACCGGGCAGTTCAACTTCGATCTGGCGGTCATCGACCTCGGTCTGCCGGGCATGGGCGGTCTGGATTTGATCCGGCAGTTGCGCTCGACCGGCAAGACGTTTCCGGTGCTGATCCTCACTGCGCGCGGCAACTGGCAGGACAAGGTCGAAGGCCTGGCCGCCGGTGCCGACGATTACGTGGTCAAGCCGTTCCAGTTCGAAGAACTCGATGCACGACTCAACGCCTTGCTGCGTCGCTCCAGCGGGTTCACCCAGTCCACCATCGTCGCCGGACCGCTGTTGCTGGACCTCAATCGCAAGCAGGCATCGCTGGATGAAGAGCCGCTGGCGCTGACTGCCTACGAATACCGCATCCTCGAATACCTGATGCGCCACCACCAGCAAGTGGTGCCCAAGGATCGCCTGATGGAACAGCTCTATCCGGACGACGACGAGCGCGATCCGAACGTGATCGAAGTGCTGGTCGGCCGCCTGCGCCGCAAGCTCGAAGGCACGCGGGGGTTCAAGCCGATCGATACCGTGCGCGGTCTCGGCTATCTGTTCAATGAGCCTTGCACTTGATTCGTTCTCTTCGCGTTCGCTTGATGCTCGCCGCCACCACGTTGGCGGTGTTGTTCATGCTCGGCTTGCTCCCCGCCATGCAGGGCGCGTTCAGCCTGGCGTTGCAGGACTCGATCGAGCAGCGGCTGGCCTCGGACGCCACCACGCTGATCTCTGCCGCCCGCATCGAGAACGGCCGCCTGATGATGCCGTCGCAGTTGCCCGATGAGCGTTTCAACCTCACCGACAACCGCTTGCTCGGCTACATCTACGATCGCGAAGGCAAACTGGTCTGGCGCTCGAAAGGCACGCAGGAAGAGCAGATCAACTACAAGCCGCGTTACGACGGCATGGGTAACGAGTTCGCGCGAATCCGCGAGAGCGATGGTCAGGAGTTCTTCGTCTACGACGTCGAAGTCAAACTGCTTGGCGGTAAAAGTGCCGCATTCAGTATCGTTGCCCTGCAACCGGTGCGTGAATACGAAAACACCCTCGAAGGCCTGCGCGAAAATCTCTATCTGGGCTTCGGTGCCGCATTGCTGGTGTTGCTGGCGCTGTTGTGGATCGGCCTGACCTGGGGCCTCAAGGCGCTGCGCCAGCTCAGCCAGGAACTCGATGAAATCGAAAGCGGCACCCGCGAAAGCCTCACCGAGCAGCACCCGCGCGAACTGCTGCGCCTGACCGGCTCGCTGAACCGTTTGCTGCTCAGCGAACGCCAGCAGCGCAGCCGCTACCGCGACTCTCTCGATGATCTGGCGCACAGCCTGAAAACCCCTCTGGCGGTGTTGCAAGGGGTCAGCGAAGACATGGCGAAACGTCCCGAAGATCGTGATCAAGCCTGGGTGCTGCAAACCCAGATCGAGCGCATGAGTCAGCAGATCAGCTACCAACTGCAACGCGCCAGCCTGCGCAAAAGTGGGCTGGTGCGCCACCAGGTGCGTCTGCAGCCGGTGCTCAAAAGCCTGTGCGACACACTGGACAAGGTCTACCGCGACAAACGTGTGCGGGTGGCCTTCGATCTGCCGGAGCACTGCTATGTGCCGATCGAGCAGGGCGCTTTGCTGGAAATGATGGGCAACCTGCTGGAGAACGCCTATCGCCTGTGTCTGGGCGAAGTGCGCATCAGCGTTCGCGAGAGTCTGGCCGGGACCGAGTTGTGCATCGAAGACGACGGCCCGGGCGTACCGCCGAATCAACGGGCGCGGATTCTCGAGCGTGGCGAGCGTCTGGATCGACAGCACCCCGGGCAGGGCATCGGGCTGGCGGTGGTCAAGGACATTATCGAGAGCTACAACGCCAAGTTGATGCTCGGGGATTCACCGATGGGCGGGGCGGCGTTCAGGATTCAGTTTCCTGCGGTTTAGTCGGCACCTTTCGGGCCTCTTCGCGAGCAAGCTCGCTCCCACATTGAATCGGCGGCGCTCGCCATTCCCCTGTGGGAGCGAGCTTGCTCGCGAAGGGGCCTGCCGCCTCGGCGTAAAACTCTGCGGAGGCTTACTGCTCCTGCGCCCGATAAGCCCCCGGTGTCAGCCCCGTCCATTTCTTGAACGCCCGGTGAAACGCCGACGGCTCGGAAAACCCCAGCTGCTCGGCAATCTGTTGCAGCGACAGATCCGCCCGTCCCAGATGATAAATGGCGATGTCGCGGCGCAACTGATCCTTCAATTCCTGAAAACTGGTGCCTTCCTCACGCAAATGCCGACGCAGGGTTTGCGGGCTGATGTGCAGGTGCGCGGCCACCGCTTCCAGATCCGGCCAGTGTGCGCTGTCGCGGCTGAGCAAGCGGCGCAGGCGGCTGCTGAGACTGTCGCCGTCGTCCGGGCGTGACAGCAGGTCGGCGGGGGAGCGTTCAAGGAAGTGCTTGAGGGTGCGTTCGTCCTGCAACAGCGGCATGTGCAGGTAGCGGCTGTGAAACAGCAGGCTGCTTTGGCCCTCGGCAAACACCAGCGGGCAGGGGAACAGCAGGTCGTACTCGGCACCGTGCGCCGGTTTCGGGTAACTGAAAGTGGCCTGCTCCAGACGAATCCGCTGGCCGATCAGCCAACTGCCGAGGCGATGCCAGATCACCAGCAGGCTCTCGCTGAGAAAGTGATCCGGGTCCCATAGCTGCGAATCATCGAGGCTCAGGCGCACCCATTCGTCTTCGCGGCTCAGGTCCAGGCGCGGGGCCCCCGGGAATAGGCTATAAAACAATAAACCGCGTTGCAGTGCCTTCTCCAGGTTGCGGCAGTGGATCAGGGCGTGGCACATCATCGCGAAGCTGCCGGGTTTGCTCGGTACGTTGCCGAAGCCCAGGTACTCATCATCCAGCGCCAGCCACAGGCTCTGGATCAGTTGGGTGAATTGCTCCGGTGCAATTCGCGCCCGCGGCTCATCCAGCAACTCGGGACTGATGCCCAGTCGCTGCAGCAGTAGCGAATAGTCGAAGCCCGAACGGCGTGCGCCACCGAGGGCGGCACGGGCGAAATGGCTGGCGATGGTGCGTTCGCGCATAAGCGGCAGATCCTTCCTCTGGCGCCGGATGGTAGCCGGGGCATGCGCAGGGCAACAAGGCGGATTTCCGCCAAATTGTAGGACGAGAACCAACGAGTTGGCGGAAATCCGCCACACTTACGTCACCGGGCAGTGACAAAAATTACCCTGCACTCCCTGATATCAAAAGGCTTGTAGCGAATTGCACCAATGTGGCACGGCGTTTGCGATAAGAGCGACAGAAGTGTGCGTCTATCCCGCCGGAGAAGCGCCGCTCGACACAACAAATCCCTCCAGTGCAGGAGGGTTCGCAATTCAGGTTTTGCGCTCGACAGATGGATGTTGCCCGCAGGACGCTTGAGGAAACTTGCAATGACGACTCGTCAGCCACTCTACAAATCCCTGTATTTCCAGGTGATCGTCGCAATCATCATCGGTATTGCACTCGGTCACTACTACCCGCAGTTCGGTGTCGCGGTAAAGCCGCTGGGTGACGGGTTCATCAAACTGATCAAGATGATCATCGCCCCGATCATCTTCTGCACCGTGGTCAGCGGCATCGCCGGCATGCAAAGCATGAAATCGGTCGGCAAGACCGGTGGTTACGCACTCCTGTACTTCGAAATCGTTTCAACCATCGCCCTGCTGGTCGGCCTGATCGTGGTCAACATCGTGCAGCCGGGCAACGGCATGCACATCGACGTCAGCACTCTGGACGCTTCGAAAGTTGCCACCTACGTGGCTCAAGGTGCTGATCAGAGCGTTGTCGGCTTCCTGCTCAACGTGATCCCGACCACCATCGTCGGCGCGTTCGCCACCGGTGACATCCTGCAAGTGCTGATGTTCTCGGTGATCTTCGGTTTCGCCCTGCATCGCCTGGGTGACTACGGCCGTCCGATCCTCGACTTCATCGATCGTTTCGCCCACGTGATGTTCAACATCATCAACATGATCATGAAGCTCGCGCCAATCGGTGCCTTCGGTGCGATGGCATTCACCATCGGTGCCTACGGTGTCGGCTCGCTGGTGCAGCTGGGTCAACTGATGGCCTGCTTCTACATCACTTGCGTGCTGTTCATCCTGATCGTGCTGGGTGCCATCGCCCGCATGCACGGCTTCAGCGTGCTGAAGATGATTCGCTACATCCGTGAAGAGCTGCTGATCGTACTGGGTACTTCTTCGTCGGAATCGGTACTGCCACGCATGCTGATCAAGATGGAGCGTCTGGGCGCGAAGAAATCGGTAGTGGGTCTGGTGATCCCGACCGGTTACTCGTTCAACCTCGACGGTACCGCGATCTACCTGACCATGGCCGCGGTGTTCATTGCTCAGGCCACCGACACGCACATGGACATCACGCACCAGATCACCCTGCTGGTGGTGTTGCTGCTGTCCTCCAAAGGCGCAGCCGGTGTGACCGGTTCGGGCTTCATCGTGCTGGCAGCCACCCTGTCGGCGGTCGGTCACCTGCCGGTGGCCGGTCTGGCGCTGATTCTGGGTATCGACCGTTTCATGTCCGAAGCCCGCGCCCTGACCAACCTGGTCGGCAACGCCGTGGCAACCATCGTGGTCGCCAAGTGGGTCAAAGAGCTGGACACCGACGTACTGCAATCCGAGCTGGCCTCGGGCGGTCGCGGTATCGCGGATACCCGTCCGGAAGATGATCTGGGTGTGGCTGAAGGTGCTACTCCGAGCAACGTCAAGTAACTGCAATTTGGTACTACCTTGTGGCGAGGGAGCTTGCTCCCGCTGGACTGCGCAGCAGGCCCCTCTTTGAAGAGCGGGGCCGCTTCGCGCCCCAGCGGGAGCAAGCTCCCTCGCCACACAGGCACTGAAGAACCTGCCTCGGCAGGTTTTTTATTGCCTGCGATTTGAGCATTACGGTCACTGCCGCTGATGCATCCGGTGATTGCCGTGCGCGGCAGCGCTGCCTAGGCTGGGTGTATCGCCCAAGGAGATCGCCCATGTCTGCGCCGCTGGCCTCACTGAAAATGCTGGATTTCTCGACCCTGCTGCCGGGGCCGTTCGCCTCGCTGTTGCTGGCGGACATGGGCGCCGATGTGTTGCGCATTGAATCACCGACGCGCATGGATCTGCTGCGGGTGCTGCCGCCGCACGATCAGGGCATGTCGGCCAGCCACGCTTACCTGAACCGCAACAAGCGCAGTCTGGCGCTGGACCTCAAGCAGCCGGAGGCGCTGGAGGTGGTTCGGCAGTTGCTGACTGAATACGACATCGTCCTCGAGCAGTTTCGTCCCGGTGTGATGGAGCGTCTGGGCCTGGGTTACGAGGCGCTGAAGGCGATCAACCCGAAGCTGATTTACGTGTCGATCACCGGGTACGGCCAGACCGGCCCGTACAAGGACCGCGCCGGGCATGACATCAACTATCTGGCGCTGGCCGGGCTTGCCAGTTACACCGGCCGCGCCGACAGCGGGCCGTTGCCACTGGGCATGCAGGTGGCGGATGTGGCTGGCGGGTCGCTGCATGGGGTGATCGGTTTGCTGGCGGCGGTTATCGCCCGGCAGCAGACAGGGCAGGGCACGCACCTGGACGTGAGCATGACCGACTGCGCCTTCAGCCTGAACGCCATGGCCGGTGCCGGGTATCTGGCCTGTGGCGAGGAGCCGCATTGGGAAGAGCAGATGCTCAATGGCGGCAGCTTCTATGACTACTACCGTTCCCGCGACGGGCGCTGGCTGTCGGTGGGCAGTCTGGAACCGGGGTTCATGCAGCAGCTGTGCACGGCGTTGGGCCGGCCGGAGCTGGCGGCGCAGGGCTTGTCGCCGAAACCCGAGCAGCAGCGGTTATTGAAGGACGCGCTGAAAGTTGAATTCGAGAAACACGACTTTGCCGAGCTGTGCGAGTTGTTTGCCGGGGTCGATGCCTGTGTCGAGCCGGTATTGAACCTGAGCGAGGCGGTGCAGCATCCGCAGTTGCAGGCGCGTGAATTGGTGACCCAGGTGCCGCGCGAGGACGGTACGACCCAGGCGCAGATTGCCTGTCCGCTGAAGTTCTCCGAGGCGCTGCCGGCGCCGCGACATGTCGGGGCGGCGTTGGGGCAGCATACGGAGCAGGTGTTGGGGGAGTTGGGGTTTAGTGCTGAGCGGATTGCCGAGTTGCGGCGTGCCAAGGTGATTCTCTAGCGTCTGTGCCGCCCCTTTCGCGAGCAAGCCCGCTCCCACATTTTGAAATGCATTCCCCCTGTGGGAGCGAGCTTGCTCGCGAAGGCGTCGGCGGCGACAACACCAAACCGGCTATTCCACCCGCATCTCACCACTGAACACCAAGGTGTTGCGGCATCTACGGCACAAATACCGTCGCCCCTGCCGTACCAGACTATGGCGCTGCGCCGAAAACGGGAAATCACTGTCGGCGCACGGGCATTTGTAGATGTAGCGGGTCACGCTGCGGCGTTTGATTGCGTAAGTGTGGCAGCGATCCGGCGGCAGTTCGTAAACCCCGCGCATGATCAGTTGCCACTCCTCGCCATGCGGCTGGATGCGGTCGCCGAACAGTTGGTGGGCGATCAGGTGCGCGACTTCGTGGGCCACGGTCTGCTTGAGGAAGTGTTCGGTGTTTTCCCGGTACAGCTGCGGATTGAAGCGCAGCAGATTCTCGTGCAGATGCGCGACACCGGCTTTTTGCCCGCGCAGCTTGAGGCTGACGACGGGGCGTTGGAAATGACGTTTGAAAAAGGCTTCAGCGAGTTGGTAACAGTCTTCGACGCGGGTATTGAGTTGCTCGGGCATGCTTGATGGATCTCCAGAGGCGTCGAGTATGCCGCAACCTCCCGGACTTGCGAATCGCTGACCTGCCGAATGGTCATCCGCCATACGAGAAGGCCGCCTTGCGGCGGCCTGTATTGGCAGATCTTGTTGTTCTCGGGGGTGAATCATGTCAGTTGGTATACACCGGCCCCACGCCGAGGCCCCAGACAATCACGGTGAACGCCATGATGGCCACCAGTACCACCAGACCCACCGCCAGCACCGAGCTGGAAAACAGGAAGCCTTCGTCCGACGGAATGTTCATGAACGTCGGCAACCCCACATACAGCAGATAAACCGTGTAGCAGATGGCCGCCGTGCCGACGATCATCCCCAGCCACATATGCGGATACAGTGCCGCCAGCCCGCCGACGAACAACGGTGTCGCGGTGTAGGTGGCGAAGGCCACGCAACGGGCCAGGCTCGGGTTGGCGTCATAGGTGCGGGCCATCCAGTGCACGAACGCGCCCATCACCGCGACGCCGCCAAGCATCGCCAGGTACGACATTACGGTCATCCAGATTGCGCTTTCCACGGTGAGCATCACCGGCGCGCGGCTGCCGATCACCCAGCCGACCTGAGTGGTGCCGATAAACGCCGAAACGGCCGGAATCGCCGCCAGGATCAGCGTGTGCGTCAGGTACATGTGGCTGATGCTTTCCTCTTGGTCGCCACGGATTTCCTTCCATTCCTGATCGGGGTGGGTAAAAAGTCCCACTACGTGATGGATCATGCCAGTCACTCCTCTTGTTATTGCCATCGCCCCCCAGCGGAGCGCCTACGGGCCAAGGTGGCCGAGCAAATACAGGTCTTCAGATGTGTGCGACCTTATGTCGCAGTATAGAAAGGACTTAACCGCACAGGTGATAGGGGCTTAGAGCAAATCGCGCTGTAAACACGGGGTGTAATCGCGGCAGGGTCTTGCACGGTTGAGGCCGGATCCCCTCTGTGGCGAGGGAGCTTGCTCCCGCTCGGCTGCGCAGCAGTGGCCAATCCTTGCGGTTCGGTGCGTCAGGAAAATAGCGGCTGCAGGTTTGGGGGCGCTTCGCACCCCAGCGGGAGCAAGCTCCCTCGCCACAGGGGATCGGGTGAAAGGGACAGACCCACGGCCCTTCGCGCTCCCGGCGTTTTTGCGTAAAATGCCCGCCTTTCGTCACACCTCACGGATTTCGCGTCATGGGCACTCTTACGGTCAACCAGAACAAACTGCAAAAGCGCCTGCGCCGCCTGGCCGGCGAAGCGGTCGCCGATTTCAACATGATCGAAGACGGCGACAAGGTCATGGTCTGCCTGTCCGGAGGCAAGGACAGCTACACCATGCTCGACGTGCTGATGCACCTACAGAAGGTTGCACCGATCAAGTTCGAGATCGTCGCGGTGAACATGGATCAGAAGCAGCCGGGTTTCCCCGAGCATGTGCTGCCGGCCTATCTGAAAGAGCTGGGCGTCGAGTACCACATCGTCGAGAAGGACACCTACTCGGTGGTCAAGGAACTGGTGCCGGAAGGCAAGACCACCTGTTCGCTGTGCTCGCGCCTGCGTCGCGGCACGCTGTACACCTTCGCCGACGAAATCGGCGCGACCAAAATGGCCCTCGGTCACCATCGCGATGACATCGTCGAGACGTTCTTCCTCAACATGTTCTTCAACGGCACCCTCAAGGCGATGCCGCCGAAGCTGCGCGCCGACGACGGGCGTAATGTGGTGATCCGCCCGCTGGCGTACTGCAACGAGAAAGACATCCAGGCTTACTCGGACTTCAAGGAATTCCCGATCATCCCGTGCAACCTCTGCGGTTCGCAGGAAAACCTGCAACGTCAGGTGGTCAAGGAAATGCTTCAGGACTGGGAGCGCAAGACTCCGGGCCGAACTGAAAGCATCTTCCGCAGTCTGCAGAACGTGGTGCCGTCGCAACTGGCCGACCGCAACCTGTTCGACTTCACCAGCCTGAAGATCGACGAGACGGCGGCTTCGCGCTTCGTCAACGTGGTCAACCTGTAAACCCATTCCAGGTGGGAGCGGGGGGGGGGGGGGGGGGGGGGGGTTTTTTTTTTTTTTTTTTTTTT
>NZ_JANLOG010000010.1:0-50380 GCF_025466205.1 Pseudomonas sp. 13B_3.2_Bac1 | reverse complement strand
AAAAAAAAAAAACCCCCCCCCCCCCCCCCCCCCCCCCCCCCCCCCCCGCTCCCACAGGGAAACTGTATGGCTGATTCGATGTGGAACGGGACTGTTGCGAAGTGTGTCTAGACTCTCACCTGTCCCCTCAGAGTAAAAACAATGACAACTACCACCGCTCATTACACCGGCGAAGAGCGCAGCAAGCGCATCTTCGCCATTGTCGGTGCCTCGTCCGGCAATCTGGTCGAATGGTTCGACTTCTATGTCTATGCCTTCTGCGCGATCTATTTCGCCCCGGCGTTTTTCCCCTCCGACAACCCCACGGTGCAACTGGTCAACACCGCCGGTGTATTCGCCGCCGGGTTCCTGATGCGCCCGATTGGCGGCTGGATCTTCGGGCGGCTGGCGGACAAGAAGGGCCGCAAGACTTCGATGATGATTTCGGTGCTGATGATGTGCTTCGGCTCGCTGCTCATCGCCTGTCTGCCGACCTACGCCAGCATCGGCGTGTGGGCACCGTTGCTGTTGCTGTTCGCGCGTCTGCTGCAAGGTTTGTCGGTGGGTGGCGAATACGGCACCACCGCGACCTACATGAGTGAAGTTGCGCTCAAGGGCCAGCGCGGCTTTTTCGCTTCGTTCCAGTATGTGACGCTGATCGGCGGACAACTGCTGGCGGTGTTGCTGGTGGTGATCCTGCAGCAGTTCCTCAGCGAAGACGAACTGCGGGCCTACGGCTGGCGGATTCCGTTTGTGGTCGGTGCGGTGGCGGCGGTGATCTCGCTGTTCCTGCGGCGTTCGCTGAAAGAAACCGCCAGCAAGGAAATGCGCGAGAACAAGGACGCCGGCAGCATCCGCGCGCTGTTCCGTGATCACAAAGCCGCGTTCATCACCGTGCTCGGTTACACCGCCGGTGGCTCGCTGATTTTCTACACCTTCACCACGTATATGCAGAAGTACCTGGTGAACACCGCCGGCATGCACGCGAAGACCGCCAGCTACATCATGACCGGCGCGCTGTTCCTGTATATGTGCATGCAGCCGCTGTTCGGCATGCTCGCCGACAAGATCGGCCGGCGTAATTCGATGCTCTGGTTCGGCGCGCTCGGCACGCTGTTCACTGTGCCGATCCTGTTGAGCCTGAAAAGCATCAGCAGCCCGGTGCTGGCCTTTGTGCTGATTACCGTGGCGCTGGCGATTGTCAGTTTCTACACCTCGATCAGCGGCCTGGTGAAAGCCGAAATGTTCCCGCCGGAAGTCCGCGCCCTCGGCGTCGGTCTGGCCTACGCGGTGGCCAACGCGATCTTCGGCGGCTCGGCCGAGTACGTGGCCCTGAGCCTCAAGGCCGGGGGCATGGAAAACGCCTTCTACTGGTACGTCACGGTGATGATGGCGGTGGCGTTCCTGTTCAGCCTGCGCCTGCCGAAACAGGCGGCGTACTTGCATCACGATCTGTAAACCGATGAGCGCGGGCCGCGATGGCCCGCGCCGGCAAGGACTGTTTATGACTCAGCGACCGGGCAATCAATTGTTCGATGCCTACTTCACTGCCCGCGATATGCGTGACGTGTTCTGCGATCAGGGCCGGGTGCAGGCGATGCTCGATTTCGAAGCGGCGCTGGCCCGGGCCGAAGCGCGGGGCGGGGTGATTCCGGCGTCCGCCGTCGCGCCGATTGCCGCCGCCTGCAACGCCGGTCTGTATGACTTCGCGGCGCTGGGCGAGGCGATTGCCACGGCCGGTAACTCGGCGATTCCACTGGTCAAGGCGTTGGGCAAGCAGATCGCCGCGAGCAGTGCCGAGGCCGAGCGCTATGTGCATCTGGGGGCGACCAGTCAGGACGTGATGGATTCCGGGCTGGTGCTGCAATTGCGTCAGGCGCTGGAGCTGATTGAAAGCGATCTGGCAGCGCTTGCCGATTCGCTCGCCGCCCAAGCCCAACGTCATGCGGCGACGCCACTGGCCGGGCGCACCTGGCTGCAGCACGCCACGCCCGTCACGCTCGGGATGAAGATTGCCGGTTGGCTCGGCGCGGTGACCCGCAGTCGTCAGCGTCTGCGCGAACTCAAGCCACGGCTGCTGGTGCTGCAATTCGGCGGAGCGTCCGGCACCCTCGCGGCACTCGGCGAGCAAGCGCTGCTAATCGCCCAGGCGTTGGCCGAAGAGCTGCAACTGACTTTGCCCGAGCAACCGTGGCACACCCAGCGTGATCGCATCGTCGAGTTCGGCGCGGTACTCGGTTTGATCGCCGGCAGCCTCGGCAAACTCGGGCGCGACGTCAGTCTGTTGATGCAGACCGAAGCGGCGGAAGTGTTCGAGCCGTCGGCGCCGGGCAAGGGCGGTTCGTCGACCATGCCGCACAAGCGCAATCCGGTCGGCGCGGCAGTGTTGATCGGTGCCGCGACGCGGGTGCCGGGGCTGGTCTCGACGCTGTTCAGCGCCATGCCGCAGGAACACGAGCGCAGCCTCGGTCTGTGGCATGCCGAATGGGAAACCCTGCCGGACATCTGCTGCCTGGTGTCCGGTGCGTTGCAACAGGCGCGCCTGCTGGCCGATGGCCTGGAAGTCGACGCCGAACGCATGGCGCGCAATCTCCAATTGACCCAAGGCCTGGTGCTCGCCGAAGCGGTGAGCATCGTCCTCGCACAGCGGGTCGGACGCGACACCGCGCACCATTTGCTCGAACAATGCTGCAAACGCGCGGTGGCCGAACAGCGCCACCTGCGTGCGGTACTCGGCGACGAGCCGCAAGTGACTGCCGAACTGAGCAGCACCGAACTCGATCATCTGCTCGACCCTGCGCATTACCTCGGCCAGGCGCAAACCTGGGTCGAGCGCGCAGTCGCCGAACACAATGCTTTGACTGTCTGAAGGAGAGGGCTGTGGCTTTCGTTCAACTCGCCGATGGCGAACTGCACTATCAATTGGATGGGCCGGTCGATGCGCCGGTGTTGTTGCTGTCCAACTCGCTGGGCACCGACCTGCACATGTGGGACGCGCAGATACCGGCGTTCACCGAGCACTTCCGGGTGCTGCGTTTCGACACGCGCGGACACGGCCAGTCGCTGGTGACGCCGGGGCCGTACAGCATCGAGCAACTGGGTCGCGACGTGCTGGGTCTGCTGGATGCGCTGCACATCGAGCGTGCGCATTTCTGCGGATTGTCGATGGGCGGGTTGATCGGCCAGTGGCTGGGGATCAATGCCGGTCATCGTCTGCACAAACTGATTGTGTGCAACACCGCCGCGAAGATCGGCGACCCGTCGGTGTGGAATCCGCGCATCGAAACCGTGTTGCGTGATGGCCCGGCAGCGATGGTCGCACTGCGTGATGCGTCGATTGCCCGTTGGTTTACCCCGGACTTTTCCACGGCCAATCCGGCCGCGGCGAAGAAGATCACCGACATGCTCGCGGCGACGTCACCTGAAGGGTATGCGGCCAATTGCGCGGCGGTACGCGATGCCGATTTCCGTGAGCAACTGGCGTCGATCAACCTGCCGCTGCTGGTGATCGCGGGTACCGAAGATGCGGTGACGCCACCGTCCGGCGGGCATTTCATTCAGGAGCATGTGCGCGGCGCCGAGTACGCCGAGTTCTATGCCGCGCACCTGTCCAACGTGCAGGCCGGTGCCGCTTTCAGTGATCGGGTGTTGGCGTTTCTGAACGCTCAGTGAGGGAAGATTTGTGGACGAGAAACAACGTTACGACGAAGGTTTGCAAGTACGCCGCGCGGTATTGGGCGATGCCCACGTCGAGCGCAGCCTGAATGCGCTGACCGAGTTCAACTCGGAATTCCAGGAGATGATCACCCGTCACGCCTGGGGCGACATCTGGACCCGCCCGGGCCTGCCTCGGCATACCCGCAGCCTGATCACCATCGCCATGCTGATCGGGATGAACCGCGAGGCCGAACTGAAACTGCATTTGCGTGCGGCGGCCAACAACGGTGTGAGCCGGGGCGAGATCAAGGAAGTGATCATGCAGAGTGCGATCTATTGCGGGATCCCGGCGGCGAATGCCACGTTCCATCTGGCGGAGTCGGTGTGGGATGAGCTGGGGGTCGAATCCCGGGAGTGATGGTGCCTGAACTGACGCCTTCGCGAGCAAGCCCGCTCCCACATTTGGAATGCATTTCCCCTGTGGGAGCGGGCTTGCTCGCGAAAGCGGCAGAAGCCGTGATGCATTAATCAGCACAGGCACTCAGACCCTGGCGACAATGAAAATCCGCTTGAACGGAAACAGCGTCTGCCCGTTTTTCTCCGGCGGATAATGCTTATGCACCCGCATCAGATAGTGGTAGATAAACCGCGCCTGTTCCTGTGGCGTCAGCGCCTGCATCACCGGCCGTAGCGCCGAGACCTTCACCCAGTCGTAGATCGGCGACTTGCCGCCGACCACCTGCAATTGCTCGGTTTCCCAGATGTCCAGTGACGTGGTCAGCGGCGCCAGCAAGCGGTAGTAATCCTCCAGCGACAATAGCGGTCGCGCCGCCATGTGCTGGCGCAGTTGCGGCGTGCCGATGGGGGTGTGACCCGGGCCGGCGTCTTCCAGGGTGTCGAGCATCAGTCGATACCACAAGGCATCGCGCCAGTCCGGCATGTGCGCCGCCAGACAGCCGCCGGGGTTCAGATGCCCCAGCAGGCGCGGCAGCAGTTGTTGATGATCGCCAATGAAATGCAGCACCGCCGCGGCGAGCAGCAGGTCGGCGGGTTGTCTGGGTTGCCATTCGAGCAGGTCGCACTCTTGCCAGCGGGCGTTGATCGGCAGACATCGAGCCTGATCGAGCATCTGCCGCGAACTGTCGACGCCCAGCAACTGCGCTCGCGGCCAACGTTCGGCCAGCAGCTGCGTGGCAATGCCGGTGCCGCAGCCCAGGTCATAAATACGTTTGGGGTTATCCAGTTCGACGCGATCGAGCAGTTCGTTGACCGGGCGCTGGCGTTGACGGGAAAACTGCTGGTACGCCTTGGCGTCCCAGTCGGGGGCTGCGTTGAGTGGGTTGATCATGAGGTGGTCCTCCGATGATCAGCAGTGTCTTCCGATGACAACCTGGCCAAATCTTGAGGACCAACAACTTTGGATAGCGGAAGCGGGGAGGGTGTGGCGCCTGAGTCCTTCAGGTGTTTCCTACTCTACCCGAGGCTTTGCGAAGCGCTACAGATCCTGACGGATGGCTCTCTGATATCCCTTTCCCTGCAGGAGCTGCCGAAGGCTGCGATCTTTTGATCTTAAAAAAGCACAAGATCGCAGCCTGCGGCAGCTCCTACAGATAATCCGGGGCCATTCTCGAATCAGAGCAAGCTGATCGGATAGCTGATGATCAGGCGGTTTTCGTCGAACTCGTTGTTGCTGAAGTCGCGGCGCATCGTCGAGTTGCGCCAGCGCACGTTCAGGTCGCGCAAGGTGCCGCTCTGCACGGTGTAGCCCAGTTCCGATTCGCGGCCCCACTCCTTGCCGTCGGTGACGGTTGCGGTGTGCACGTTGTCGCCGCTGATGTAGCGGTTCATCAGGGTCAGGCCGGGGATGCCCAGGGCGGCGAAGTTGTAGTCGTGGCGTATCTGCCATGAGCGTTCTTGCGCGTTGTCGTAGCTGGAGTTGTAGCTGTCGTTGGCCAGGGTGCCGCCGCTGGTGCCGTTGACGCGCATCCAGGCGCTGTCGCCGGTGAGTTTCTGCAGGCCGACGTAGAAGGTGTTGCCGCCGTAGCGGGCCGAGAACATCCCAGACCAGGTTTTGTTGTCGAGTTCGCCGGCGCGGGCGCTGCCGTCATCCTTGCCATAGAAGAAGCCGAGGTTGGCGCCCAGGGTCCAGTCGCCCAGTGGCTGGCTGTGAGTCAGGTTGACGTATTGCTGGCTGTAGATGTCCTTGAGTTCGGCGTTCCACAGGCCGATCTGCGTACGCTTTTCGTTGAAAACGTATTCACCACCCTGAAAGTTGAAGCGGTCCGAGGTGAACGCCGGCTTACCGAACATCGACATGTCGCTCATGCTGCTGTCGTCGCGCGGGCTATTGGCGCGGAACTGCCCGCCGTACAGGGTCAGACCGTTGATCTCCTTCGAGGTGATCTGTCCGCCACGGAAGGTTTGCGGCAGCGAACGGCCGTCGTCCGAACGCAGGATCGGCAGCACCGGCATCCATTCGCCGACCTTGATTTCGGTCTGCGACAGTTTGGCCTTGAACGCGACGTTGGTACGGCCGAAATTGTCCGCCGGGCGCCCGTCGTGATCCAGTGGCAGCAATTGCGTGCCACCGGTGCCTTTGCCGCCATCGAGCTTTACCGAATACAGGCCGAGCACGTCCATGCCGAAGCCGACGGTGCCTTGGGTGAAGCCGGATTTGGCGTCGAGGATGAAGTTCTGCGTCCACTCTTCAGCCTTGCCCTGAGCCTTGGTCGGGTTGGTGAAGTTGCGGTTGATGTAGAAGTTGCGCAGGTTCAGGTTGGCGCTGGCGCCTTCGACAAATCCGGCTTCTTCGGCTGCGACAGGCAGGGCAGCGCCGGTCAGTGCGAGGGCGATCAGGCCGGGGAGGGCGTACGGCGCAGTTGGATGAGTCATCGCAGGGTCTCTTGTTATTTTTTTGGGTCGAACGGGTCCGTTGCCGCCACTTTCGGGGCAGGCAAGCGCTTGCAGAATCTGGGATGCAGTGGCGGCGATCAGCCGGACGGGACAGGGCGCGGGAGCATGGTGTCGAACCTGTTGTTATTGGTTTTGTGGAACGAATGGTGCGGGGCGCGATGGGCGGGATTCAATCGGGGAAAGCGGGTTTTGGGCGATTATCGAACGCAAGATTGAGTCGGGTTTTTTTGACGTCTATCAGGGCCTCTTCGCGAGCAAGCCCGCTCCCACAGGGGAATGCATTCCAAAAGTGGGAGCGGGCTTGATCGCGAAGAGGCCGGTTCAGACGCCGCAATCTTTCTGGCAGGCAACAAAAAGCCCGCCAAGTGGCGGGCTCCCTGTGTTCACCGGATGATCAGAACAGCTTCATCTTCGGTGCTTCTTCTTTCAGCGGTTCGTTCTGCGCGGTCTGCGCATTCCAGCCACCACCCAGCGCCTTGTACAGGTTGACCGCACTGGTCAGCTGCGCGAGGCGGTCGGTGATCAGCGCCTGTTGCGCGCTGAACAACTGACGCTGGGCGTCGAGGAAGGTCAGGTTGCTGTCGACACCGATGCGGTAACGACGCTCGGCCAGGCGATAGTAATCCTGGTTGGCCGCGACGAAGTCACGTTGCGCTTGCAACTGCTCGGTGTAGGTCTGGCGGGCGGCCAGGCCGTCGGCGACTTCCTGGAAGGCGGTCTGAATCGACTTCTCGTAGTTCGCCACGTCGATGTCTTTCTGGATCTTCGCCGCGTCGAGGCTGGCGCGCAGGCTGCCGGCGTTGAAGATCGGCAGATTGATCTGCGGCGAGAACAGCCAGGTACCCGAACCACCCTTGAACAGGCCGGACAGGTCCGGGCTCAGCGTACCGGCGTTGGCCGTCAGGCTGATGCTCGGGAAGAACGCGGCACGGGCCGCGCCGATGTTGGCGTTGGCCGCTTTCAGGTTGTACTCGGCTTGCAGGATGTCCGGACGACGTTGCAGCAGGTCCGAAGGCAGGCCGGCCGGTACGTCGCTGAGCAGGTCATCCGACAGCGGTTTGGCCGCTTGCAGGTTGGCCGGGATACCGGTGCCGAGCAGCAGGGTCAGGCTGTTTTCGTCCTGAGCCACCTGACGCGTGTACTTGGCCAGTTGCGCCCGGGCGTTTTCCACCGAGGTACGCGACTGCGCCAGGTCCAGCGCCGAGGCGACACCGACTTCGTTGCTGCGGCTGGTCAGCTTGTAGCTTTCTTCGAAGGCACCGAGGGTGTCCTGCGTCAGCTTGAGCAGTTCCTTGTCGGCCTGCCAGGTCAGGTAGGCGTTGGCCACGCTGGCCACCAGGCTGATCTGGGTGCTGCGACGCGCTTCTTCAGTGGCGAAGTATTGTTGCAGCGCTTGTTCGCTCAGGCTGCGCACTCGACCGAACAGGTCGAGTTCGTAGGCGCTGATGCCGACGGTGGCGGAGTAGGAGCTGGTGATGCCCGCTTCACCGGTCTGCGAAGCCCGTGCCGGAACGCGCTGGCGGCTGCCGGTGGCGTTCGCCGAAACCGCCGGGAACAGATCGGCCCGCTGGATGCGGTACTGAGCGGCGTAGGCGTCGATGTTCAGCGCCGCGACGCGCAGGTCGCGGTTGTTTTCCAGCGAGACCTGGATCAGCTGTTGCAGGGCAGGATCATGGAAAAACTGCTTCCAGCCTTGCTCGGCAGCGGCTTGCGCCGGTGCCTGGGCCGGCGAGTACGCCGGGCCCTGCGGGAACTGGTTCGCAACCGGTGCTTCTGGTCGCTGATAATCAGGAATCAGCGAGCAACCGCTCAGCACGAAGGCTGCGACCGCGATGGAGAGTAGCGACTTGCTCATTGGCCAGCCTCTTTAGGAGTTTCTGTGGTGTCATCCTGGTCCGCATTTTTGCGCTGGCCCATGGACGACACGGTGACGAAGAACAGGGGGACCCAGAAAATTGCCAGGATCGTGGCCGTGAGCATACCGCCAATCACGCCTGTACCGATTGCGTGTTGACTGCCCGAGCCGGCGCCGGTGGAGATCGCCAACGGTACTACACCGAGGACGAATGCCAGCGAGGTCATGATGATCGGTCGCAGACGCATGCGGCAGGCTTCGATCGCCGCATCGCGCAAACTGCGCCCTTGTTCATGCAGCTCCTTGGCGAATTCGACGATCAGAATGGCGTTTTTAGCTGCCAGACCGATGGTCGTCAACAGGCCCACCTGGAAGTACACGTCGTTGGACAGACCGCGCAGGCTGGTGGCCATCAGCGCACCGATGATCCCCAGCGGTACCACGAGCATGACCGCGATCGGAATCGACCAGCTTTCATACAGTGCCGCCAGACACAGGAACACCATCAGCAGCGACAGGGCGTACAGCGCTGGCGCCTGCGAACCGGACAGACGTTCCTCGTAGGACAGACCCGTCCAGGAGATACCGACACCGGCCGGCAGCTTCTTGGCAATCGCTTCGACTTCGGCCATCGCTTCACCGGTGGAGTAACCCGGCGCCGGAGAACCGAGGATCTCCATCGCTTCCACACCGTTGTAACGCGCCAGTTTCGGCGAACCGTAGATCCACTCGCCCTTGGCGAACGCGGAGAACGGCACCATGGTCCCGGCGCTGTTGCGCACGTACCACTTTTTCAGGTCTTCAGGGCTCATGCGCGAACCGGCCTGGCCTTGCACGTACACCTTCTTCACACGACCGCGGTCGATGAAGTCGTTGACGTAGCTACTACCGAAGGAAATCGACAGGGTGCTGTTGATGTCGGTAATGCTCACGCCCAGGGCGCGGGCCTTCGCATCGTCGATTTCCAGGTGGTATTGCGGCTCGTCGTTCAGACCGTTCGGACGGACCTGGTAGAGCACCTTGCTCTGCGCGGCCATACCGAGGAACTGGTTACGCGCTTCCATCAGTTTTTCGTGACCGATACCGGCGCGGTCTTGCAGGAACACGTCGAAACCGGTGGCGTTACCCAGCTCCAGTACTGCCGGCGGAGCGAAGGCAAACACCATCGCGTCGCGGAAGCTGAAGAAGTGCTGCTGGGCGCGCTGGGCCAGGGCAAACACGCTGTTGCTCGCATCACGCTCGTGCCACGGCTTGAGCATGATGAATGCCAGACCCGAGCTCTGACCACGACCGGCGAAGTTGAAGCCGTTCACGGTGAACACCGAGGACACCGCACCGGACTCTTTTTCCAGCAGGTAGGAGCGCATTTCGTCGATCACGACTTGCGTACGCTCGGCACTGGAACCGGCCGGGGTCTGCACCTGGGCGAACAGTACGCCCTGGTCTTCTTCCGGGAGGAACGCGGTCGGAATGCGGGTGAACAGCCAGATCATGCCGACCACGATCAGGACGTAGGCCAGCAGGTACGGCGCTTTGCGCGACAGCATGTTGCCGACACCGCGCTCGTAGCTTTTCACGCCGCGGTCAAAGCTGCGGTTGAACCAGCCGAAGAAGCCTTTTTTCGGTGTGCCGTGCTCGCCTTTCGGAATCGCCTTGAGCATGGTGGCGCACAGCGCCGGGGTGAAGATCAGCGCCACCATCACCGACAGGGCCATGGCCGAAACGATGGTGATCGAGAACTGCTTGTAGATCACACCGGTGGAGCCGCTGAAGAACGCCATCGGCAGCAGTACCGCCGACAGAACCAGGGCGATACCGACCAGAGCGCCCTGGATCTGGCCCATGGACTTCTTGGTCGCTTCCTTCGGTGACAAGCCTTCTTCGCTCATCACCCGCTCGACGTTTTCCACCACTACGATGGCGTCGTCCACCAGCAAGCCGATGGCCAGCACCATACCGAACATGGTCAGGGTGTTGATACTGAAACCGAACGCCGCGAGGATGCCGAACGTACCAAGCAATACCACCGGCACGGTCATCGTGGTGATGACGGTCGCGCGGAAGTTCTGCAGGAACAGGAACATCACCAGGAACACCAGCACGATCGCTTCGACCAGGGTTTCAACCACACCCTTGATCGACTCGGTCACCACCGGAGTGGTGTCGTACGGGAACACCACTTCCATGCCTTGCGGGAAGAACGGGCTGAGCTCGTCGATCGTTTTACGCAGGGCTTTGGCGGTGTCGAGGGCGTTGGCGCCGTTGGCCAGTTTTACCGCCAGACCGGAAGAAGGCTTGCCGTTGAACTGGGCCGAGATGGTCGAGTTTTCACCGCCCAGGCCGACGTCGGCAACATCACCGATGTGTACTTGCGAGCCGTCCTGGTTGACCTTCAGCAGAATCGCCTTGAACTGCTCGGCAGTCTGCAGACGGGTTTTGCCGATGATCGTGGCGTTCAGTTGCTGGCCAGGCAGCGCCGGCAAACCACCGAGCTGACCGGACGACACCTGGACGTTCTGCGCCGAAATCGCGGTGCTGACATCGGCCGGGGTCAGGTTGTACTTGTTCAGCTTGGCCGGGTCGAGCCAGATGCGCATCGCGTACTGGGCACCGAAGACCTGGAAGTCACCGACACCGGCAGTCCGCGAGATCGGGTCCTGCATGTTCGACACGATGTAGTTGGACAGGTCGTCCTTGGACATGCTGCCGTCACGCGATACCACGCCGATCACCAGCAGGAAGTTCTTCACTGCCTTGGTCACGCGGATACCCTGTTGCTGCACTTCCTGCGGCAGCAGCGGGGTGGCCAGGTTCAGCTTGTTCTGAACCTGAACCTGCGCGGTGTCGGAGTTGGTGCCTTGCTCGAAGGTCGCGGTGATGGTCATGCTGCCGTCGGAGTTACTTTCCGAGGACACATAACGCAGGTTGTCGATACCGTTGAGCTGCTGCTCGATCACCTGGACCACGGTGTCCTGCACGGTTTGTGCCGAAGCACCCGGGTAGGTCACGGAGATCGCGATGGCCGGAGGCGCAATGCTCGGGTACTGGTTGATCGGCAATTTCAGGATCGATAGTGCCCCGACCAACATGATCACCAGGGCAATTACCCAGGCGAAAATCGGACGGTCGATAAAAAATTTCGACATGAGTTACTCCCCTTTGCCGCCAGCGGCTTTGTCAGCTGCCTGAGCGGGGGCCGGGTTCTTGGCTACGTTGGTCGCTTCAGTCGGGTTGACCTGAACACCTGGTCGAACATATTGCAGGCCTTCGGTGATCAGACGATCGCCGGCTTTCAGGCCATCCTCGATCAGCCACTGGCTGCCGACGGTGCGACTGGCCTTGAGCTGACGCAGTTCAACCTTGTTGTCCGGGCCGACAACCAGTGCGGTCGGGGTGCCCTTGAGGTCGCGGGTCACGCCTTGTTGCGGCGCCAGAATGGCGGCTGCGTTGACCCCGGCCTGCAACTGGGCGCGTACGAACATGCCTGGCAGCAGGGTGTGATCCGGGTTCGGGAACACGGCGCGCAAGGTCACGGAACCGGTAGTCGGATCAACCGACACTTCGGAGAATTCCAGCTTACCGTCGAGCTTGTACTGGCTGCCGTCTTCGAGGGTCAGTTTGACCGCTGCCGAGTTGTCGCCGACCTTCTGCAGGCGACCGCTTTCCAGCTCGCGGCGCAGTTCCAGCAGTTCAACCGAGGACTGGGTAACGTCGACGTAGATCGGGTCCAGTTGCTGGATCGTCGCCATCGCGTCAGCCTGGCCGTTGTTGACCAGTGCACCTTCAGTCACCGAAGAGCGGCCGATACGTCCGGAGAGCGGTGCGTAGACCTTGGTGTAACGCAGGTTGATCTGCGCGCTTTGCAGCGAGGCTTCCGACTCCATGCGGTTGGACACGGCAGTGTCGTATTCCTGGCGGCTTACAGCCTGCTCGTCAACCAGTTGCTTGTAGCGGTCGGAGATCGACTTGGTCGAACGCAGGTTGGCTTCGGCGCTTTTCAGGGTGGCTTCATAGACGGCCGGGTCGATCTGATACAGCTGCTGACCGGCCTTGACGTCGCTGCCTTCCTTGAACAGGCGCTTGAGAATGATGCCGTTGACCTGTGGTCGAACTTCAGCGATGCGGTACGCACTGGTGCGGCCCGGCAGTTCGGACGTGAGTGTAAAGGCTTGTGGTTGCAGGGTGACGACGCCGACCTGAGGAGGCGGAGCGGCTGGGGCCGCTTCTTCCTTTTTACATCCGCTGAGCAGCGATGCCAGGGCGACGGCAGTGACCAGAGCGGTAACAGCTGGCTTGAATTGCATGAAGATCCTCGGGTCAGGCGCGCACAGTGCGCACAAGAAGTGTGGAAGGGTAAAAAAATCGGGTCGAGTGGATAAGTAGCTTGCTAAGGAATATACTTACGTTCATGGTTGTTTGTAAACACCTTGGCGTCGTACCCACCCTGTTACAAAAGTCGTCGCAAGGTTTGAAATTGTAGGCTGGGGAGCCGATTCGTGAGAGATCGGCCCCCTCTTTATTCAGCGGATATTCAGCCATCCCTGAAACATCCTGTTTGAGGTTTTACTGCCATGGTCCGTCGTACCAAAGAGGAAGCTCAGGAAACGCGCAGCCAGATTCTCGAAGCGGCCGAGAAAGCGTTTTATGAAAGAGGCGTGGCCCGCACGACCCTGGCGGATATCGCAACGCTGGCTGGCGTCACGCGCGGTGCCATCTACTGGCATTTCAGCAACAAGGCGGATCTGGTGCAGGCGATGCTCGACAGCCTGCATGAACCGCTGGATGAATTGGCGAAGGCCAGCGAGAGCGAGGACGAACTCGACCCGCTGGGGTGCATGCGCAAGCTGTTGATCCATCTGTTCCATCAGGTAGCCCTGGATCCGAAGACCCGTCGCATCAACGAGATTCTTTTTCATAAGTGCGAATTCACCGATGAAATGTGCGATCTGCGCCAGCAGCGCCGCACGGCCAGTCTCGATTGCAACCTGCGCATCGGCCTGACCTTGCGTAATGCGGTAAATCGCGGCCAGTTGCCGGAAGATCTCGACACTGCCCGGGCGGCCATCAGCATTCATGCGTATATCGATGGCCTCCTGTATGGATGGCTATTGGCTCCGGACAGCTTTCAATTGCATGCCGAAGCCGAGCGCTGGGTCGATACAGGGCTGGACATGCTGCGCCTGAGCCCCAGCCTGCGCAAATGAAACAAAATGCGTAATTGGCACAGGTTATGTCAATCGGCCTGCTTTTATATAGACCCGAACCGCGAGTTTAAACGTAGCGAGCTACGGATTTTGTAGGGATTTTGTGTCTTCGCTGTGAACGAATGTTAGCTGTCGCCAATAATGACAGCATCACCTTGTGGGAGCGGGCTTGCTCGCGAAGGCGTCTGAACATTCAATACATCTGCCGACTGTCATACCGCTTTCGCGAGCAAGCCCGCTCCCACAATGAAGCTTCAGCGATTGCGGGGCAAAACCCAAGAAAAAGCCCCCGACTTTCACAAGTCGGGGGCTTTTGTATTTCTGTCGCGTCCTGAATAAGGTTTACAGCGTCGGGTAGTCGATGTAACCGACCGGGCCCTTGCCGTAGAACAGCTCAGGGCGCGGATCGTTCAGCGGTGCGTCGGCCTTCAGACGTGCCGGCAGGTCCGGGTTGGCAATGAACGGTACGCCGAACGCCACCGCGTCAGCTTTGCCTTCTGCCAACCAGGCATTGGCGCTGTCCTTGGTGAAGCGTTCGTTGGCGATGTACGCGCCGCCGAAGGCTTCTTTCAGCTGTGGGCCGAGGCTGTCGGCGCCTTCTTTTTCGCGGGAGCAGATGAAGGCGATGCCACGCTTGCCCAGCTCGCGAGCGACGTAAGTGAAGGTCTCGGCCAGATTGTCGTCGCCCATGTCGTGGGAGTCGGCGCGTGGCGCCAGGTGCACGCCGACGCGGCCGGCGCCCCAGACGTCGATCGCCGCGTCAGTCACTTCCAGCAGCAGACGTGCACGATTTTCCAGGGAGCCGCCGTAGTTGTCGGTGCGCTGGTTGGTGCTGCTTTGCAGGAACTGGTCGAGCAGGTAGCCGTTGGCGCCGTGGATTTCCACGCCGTCGAACCCGGCGGCTTTGGCGTTCTCGGCACCGGTGCGGTAGGCGTCGACGATCTCGGCGATTTCAGCGGTTTCCAGGGCACGTGGAGTCGGGTAGTCGGCCAATGGGCGCACCAGGCTGACGTGACCTTTAGGCTGGATGGCGCTCGGCGCGACCGGAGTTTCACCGTTGAGGTACGACGGGTGCGAGATGCGGCCGACGTGCCACAGTTGCAGAACGATCTTGCCGCCGGCAGCGTGCACGGCTTTGGTCACGTTGGTCCAGCCGCGCACCTGATCGTTGGACCAGATGCCCGGGGTGTCCGGGTAGCCAACGCCCATCGGCGTCACCGAGGTGGCTTCGGAGAGGATCAGGCCGGCAGAGGCGCGTTGCACGTAGTACTCGGCCATCAGCGCGTTCGGCACGCGGCCTTCATCGGCGCGGCAGCGGGTCAGCGGGGCCATGATGATGCGGTTGGACAGCTCGAGGTCGCCCAGTTTGATCGGATCGAAAATAGTTGCCATGTGTACAACCCTCGTCAGTTAAGTGGTTAATCAGTGGGTAGCAGGGGCCAGGCCGGCATCGCCGTTCTGACGGAAAGTGATCAGGGTCACCAGCAGCGCGAGCACGGCCAGCGCGGCGGCGGCCAGGGGCACGCTGGTCAGGCCGAAACCGTGGGCGATGACGCTGCCGCCGACCCAGGCGCCCAGGGCGTTGCCGATGTTGAAAGCGCCGATGTTCAGGGTCGACACCAGGTTCGGTGCGGCCTTGCCGAAGGTCACCACGTTGACTTGCAGCGCCGGAACGGCGGCAAACGAAGCGGTGGCCCAGAGGAACAGGGTGATTTCCGTCGGAATCAGCGCCACGCTGGTCCAGCTCAGCACGGTGGAGACCACCGCCATCGCCACGAACACGCCGATCAGGGTCGCGCCGAGACGCTTGTCCGCCAGCTTGCCGCCGATGATGTTGCCCACCGTCAGACCGAGGCCGATCAGCAGCAGGGTCCAGGTCACGCCTTTGGGCGAGACGCCGGTGACATCGCCGAGCAGCGGCGCGACGTAGGTGAAGAGGGTGAACATCGATGCGGCGAACAGCGCGGTCATGCTCAGCGACAGCCAGATGCCGGCGCCTTTCAGGGCGGCGAGTTCGGCGCGCATGTCGAGTTTTTCTTCGTCACGCTTGGCCGGCAGAAAGCGGATCAGACCGATCAGTGCCACAACACCAATCACGGTCACCGCCCAGAAGGTCGAACGCCAGCCGGCTTCCTGACCCAGTGCCGTGCCCAGCGGTACACCGAGGACGTTGGCCAGGGTCAGGCCGGTGAACATCAGCGCCACGGCGGATGCGCGTTTGTTCGGCGCTACCAGTCCGGCAGCTACGACAGAACCGATACCGAAGAACGCACCGTGGCACAGCGCGGTGACGACACGGGCGAACATCAGCACGTTGTAGTCACTGGCGATGGCGCACAGCAGGTTACCGACGATGAAAATGCCCATCAGTGCTACCAGTGCGGCCTTGCGCGGCAGTCTGGCGGTGGCCAGTGCCATGAACGGCGCACCGATGGCCACGCCCAGGGCGTAACCGGTCACCAGCCAGCCGGCGCCCGGGATCGACACACCGAGGTCGGCTGCCACATCGGGCAGCAGGCCCATGATGACGAACTCGGTGGTACCGATGGCGAAGGCGCTCAAGGCCAGAATGAGTAGCGAGAGGGGCATTTGAATCAATTCCTTGTGGGAGCGCTGAGCTCTTTGACGATGGCGTCGAGGAACGCCTGGATCACGTCCTCGTTGCGTTTGAAGAAGTGCCACTGGCCGGCTTTCTGGCTGCTGATCAGACCTGCGCGTTGCAGGGTCGCCAGGTGGGCGGAAACGGTCGACTGCGACAGGCCGCAGCGTTGATCGATCTGCCCGGCGCAGATGCCGTACTCGTGGTTGTGAATCTGCTCAGGAAACTGGGCTTTGGGGTCTTTCAGCCAGATGAGAATGTCTCGCCGTACTGGGTGTGCCAGGGCTTTTATTATTTCGTCGAGGTCGAGGTTCATGGCTTTATGCTCGTGATGTGTAGCGCTATATCGCGATGAGGCGAACTTTAAATCGGTATTTCGCGATATACCAATATGAATTTGATCTGACGACCGCATAAATCGGTATATCGGGTTATAACGATACGTATGCTGTAACGATGAAAGCGCGCAGTGCTAAGCTGCGCCCATGAACTATCTCGCACATTTACACCTCGGAGGCCAGCGCCCCGAGCAATTACTTGGCAGCCTGTATGGCGATTTCGTCAAAGGACGGCTGCAGGGGCAGTTTGCTCCGCAGATCGAAGCGGCGATTCAGTTGCACCGGCGAATCGATGTGTTCACCGATCGCCACCCTTTGGTGGACATCGCCCTCGGGCGTTTCACCGAAACCCGGCGGCGTTACGCCGGGATTGTCCTTGATGTGTTTTTCGACCATTGCCTGGCGCGGGACTGGATGCAGTACGCCGATCAGCCACTGGGGCAGTTCACCGCCGACGTTTATCGGGTGCTGTCGAGCGAGCCGCAATTGCCCGAACGCCTGGCGAAAATCGCCCCGCACATGGTCGCCAATGACTGGCTGGGTTCGTACCAGGAATTCGAAGTGCTGGACCAGGTGCTGCGCGGGATCTCGCGGCGTCTGACTCGGCCTGAGGAGCTGGCGGGGGCGATGCAGGAATTGCGGCGGTTGTACGAGCCGCTGAGTGAGGATTTCCGTTTGTTCTATCCGCAGCTTCAAGAATTTGCACAAACGTCGGCAACGCAGTAACCCCCTGTGGGAGCGGGCTTGCTCGCGAATGCGGTAGGTCATTCAACATGTGCATTGGCTGAACCACCGCTTTCGCGAGCAAGCCCGCTCCCACAGGGGGGATCTGTGTTTCAGGCGGCGATCAATTCGCCGGCGCGACGCGGTTCGGCAGGTTTGGCCACCTCACCAAACAACGCCTTCTGCACCGCCTGCTGTGCTTCGAACGCCAGTGCTGCACGCTCGCGACCCACGCAGGCAATCGGCTTGAGCACATGAATCTCGACATCGCCGCAGTCGTTGCTGAACAGACGCATCAGGTGCGACAGCAAATCATCGTCGCCAATGAACGGTGCCAGCGTGTCGATTTCGCCATCGCGCAGATAACGGATCGCCACCGGCTGCAGCATCACCTCCGAATCAATCGCCGCCGACAGCAGGCGACCATGAAAGGTGCGCAGCGAACGGCCATCGGTGGTGGTGCCTTCCGGGAACATCAGCAGCGGATGTTGCGTTTGCAGGTGACGGGTCATCTGTTTGCGGATCAACTGGCTGTCGCCCGAGCCGCGACGGATGAACAGACTGCCGGCCTTCGCCGCCAGCCAACCGGCCACCGGCCAGGTGCGCACTTCAGCCTTGGACAGAAACGACAGCGGCGTGAGCATGCCCAGCAGCGGAATGTCAGTCCATGACACATGATTGCTGACCCACAGCATCGGCTGCTTCGGCAAGTCGCCGTGCACGGTTACGCGAAAGGGCAGGGCATTGCTCAGACGCGCCATGAAAAACCGCGACCAGCGTTGCCGACGTTGCATCGAGTGCGCCAGGCCCAGACGTTCGAACATCCCGAAGACGCTGGCCATGGTCAAGCCCAGCGCCACCACCAGCAGCACCCGCGCGATCCGCGCGTACACGCGCAACCGGCTCATCACACGGCCGCCTTGAAGTGTTTGGCGTAGCGCGGGCAGAGTTCGTCGCGCTTGAGCAGGATGAACACGTCGGCGACCTGGAAGTCTTCGTCCCAGCACGGCTCGCCGCAGATCTTCGCACCCAGGCGCATGTAGGCCTTGAGCAGCGGCGGCATCTCGGCGATCACGTTCGACGGGATATCCAGCGACGGCAGCGGATTCTTCGGTTCGGCGCGCAAGTGTTCGGTGCACAGATAACGTTCGCGCAGACGCTGCATGATCGCGTGGGCCTGCACACCGCCGTCCTGCATCGGAATGCTCGCGCAACCCATCAGGTAGCTGTAGCCGCCCTGATTCAACACTTCGGCCAGTTCACCCCAGAGCACGGCGATGGTGCCGCCGTTGCGGTAGGCCGGGTCGACGCAGGTGCGGCCGATTTCGAGGATCGGCCCTTGCAGATGGGCGAGGCCATGCAGGCTGAATTCTTCTTCGCTGTAAAAACGGCCCAGACTGCTGGCAGCGGTGTGATCGAGCAGACGGGTAGTCGCCACCAGGCGCCCGGTGTTCAGGTCACGCACGCCGATGTGGCTGCAGTGAACATCATAGTCATCCATGTCCAGACCCAGCTCCGCGCCTTTCAGCTTGGCGTTGAACTCGCCGCTGAACACGTTGAAGCGCAGGGCCTGGGCTTGCTGCAAGGCCTCGGCGCCGATCAGGCGTTCGGCTTGCAGGCGGCGTTCATTGCCGGTGTCGCTGATGCGGGCGATCTGAGTCATTGGAATCTCCGTACGGGCCTTGAACCCGTCGTGGGTTGCAGCCGATCGACTTTCTTTATGCAGCCATGTTGTGCAAAGTCAGGCTATGTAGCCCCGGTGTCATCGCCATGAACGTTTGGTGATGCTTGTATGACAGCCCACAAGGAGCCTCTTATGCCCTGGCCAACCCTGCTCGAAAGTCGTGAACGCCTGCCCGCCGTCGCTGATCTGGCGGAAGGTTTCGCCACGTTGTTGCATCAACTGGGCAGCGTGACGCCGTTCGAACTGGCGGTGGCCGGAGGGCGGCGGATGGCGACGCCGGGGCTGGCGTTTCTGGTGGGGTATCAGGCGGCATTGCGCATGCTCTGGCCGAGCGCTCCGCCGAGTCTTGGCGCGTTGTGTGCGACCGAACAGCGCAGCTTGCGCCCGGCGGACATGCAGACGCGCCTGACGGATTTGCGCCTCAACGGACAAAAGGATTTCGTCACCGCAGGGGATGCGGCGGATTGGCTATTGATCGCCGCGCGCAGTGACGAACCCGGCGAAACGCCGCGCCTGAGTCTGGCGGTGGTCTATCCCGGCGAACCCGGCGTGCGCGTGGAAAAACTCCCGGCGCTGCCGCTGATGCCGGACATCAGTCACGGTCGTCTGCATCTGGACGGCGCGTTGTGCGAGTTGCTCGCGGGGGACGGCTGGGATGCTTATGTGAAGCCGTTCCGCACTCTGGAAGATGTTTACGTGTTGAGCGCGATGACCGCGTGGCTTTACGGCGTCGGTCAGGACAGCGGCTGGTCGCAGCCGCTGCTGTTGCGTTTGCTGGCGCTGCTGGGTGGCTGTGCGGAAGCGAGTCGCCAGCCGCCGAACAACCCGGCCGGGCATGTGCTGTTGGGTGGGTTGTTTGCGCAGTTCGATGCGTTCAAACCCGAGATCGACCGGGCGTTGGCCGAGGGTAATCCGGAGTGGGCGTTGATGTGGCAGCGTGATCAGTCGGTGATGCAGTTGGCGGCGGGCGCGCGGGCCAAGCGCTTGGCCAAGGCTTTGGCGGTGGGCTGACGGGCCCCTTCGCGAGCAAGCCCGCTCCCACAGGTTGACCGAGTTCCTTCAGCAGGAATGCGATCAAACTGTGGGAGCGGGCTTGCTCGCGAAGGCGGCCGCAAAATCACCACACCCCTGTCATAAACCCCGACTACTCTGAGCAAAGTCATTCCCAGAGCCCTCAACATGTACAAAGGCCTGTCCCTGTTTCTGCTGCTGGTCAGCTTCACGGTTCAGGCCGGGCAATGGCCCGATGAACAATGGCCGACTGGCGCAAAAATCAGCGGCGCCGCGGTCGAGGCATTGGAAACTTACGCCTTCCCGCCTCGCGACGACACCACCCGCCAAGGCATCCGCACCGACGCCTTGCTGATCATCCGCGACGGCCAGTTGATCTACGAACGCTACGCCGGCCCGACCCGTGCCGAGACCCCGCACCTGACCTGGTCGATCAGCAAAAGCCTGATGGCCACGGTGCTTGGCGTGGCGTATGGCGAAGGGCTGTTCAAACTGGATGATCCGGTCTCGACGTTTTATCCGGCGCTGGAAAAACACCCGGCGATCACCGTGGCGGATCTGCTGCACTGGGCTTCCGGGCTGGACTGGCAGGAAGACTACGAATACGCGCCGCTGAAATCCTCGGTGGTAGCGATGCTCTACACCCGTGGGCACCGCGACATGCCAGGGTTCACCGCCGATCACGACGCCTACGCGCCGCCGGGGCAGGCGTTCCGTTACTCCAGTGGCGACAGCAATCTGTTGGCCGCTGCGTTGAAAGCCATGGTTGGCCCCCAGCGTTATCCCGACTATCCGTGGTCGGCGCTGTTCGAGCCGCTGGGCATCCGCCATGCCGTGTGGGAAACCGATGCCGGCGGCACGTTTGTCGCCTCTTCTTACGCGTATCTCACGGCGCGGGATCTGGCGCGGGTTGGCCTGTTGATGCAGCGCGATGGACGTTGGAGTGACCGGCAATTGCTGCCTCAGGATTGGGTCGCCTTCAACCGCACTCCCTTCGCCGGCTACAAGGCGCATCAGGACGAAGCGGTGCCCGGCGGCCAATGGTGGCTCAATCGCCCGGTGGATGCTGCCGCCGCGCCGTGGCCCGACGCACCGCCCGACACCTTCGCCGCCCTTGGGCATTGGGGGCAGGCACTGTATGTGATCCCCAGCGAGAAACTGGTGATCGTGCGTTACGCCGATGATCGCGACGGCAGCTATCGCCATAACGAACTGCTCAGGCGCGTGCTCAAGGCGGTGCAGCCATGAAGCTGTTGAAACGGACGCTGCTGCTGGTGCTGATCGTGCTCCTCTGCTGGATCTGGCTCGAGCGGGACAACCTGTGGGCCTTCCCCGATATCATCAGCGCGTACACCGCCAAGGAATATTGTTCGTGTCGTTATGTGATGAACAACGACGCCGAATATTGCCGCGGCTATGTGAAACAGTGGCTGCCAACCAGCCGCTTTACCGATGACAGCGCGAGCAAAACCATCACCGTCAGCGGCATGGGCCGCAGCAATAGTGCGCAGTGGTTGAGTGAACGGCAGGGCTGCCGCCTCAATCCCTGAAATCCTCGATCCTTCAGTCAATGAACAAACCTGTGGGAGCGGGCTTGCTCGCGAATACGGTGTGCCATTCAGCATTTGTGTTGACTGATTCACCGCCTTCGCGAGCAAGCCCGCTCCCACAGGGATTTTCACCAATCGATAGATTTGCGGCGATCAGTTTGCAATAACGGCGTGGGCGGTTAAGGTTCGTGCAGGTTTATCGCCCCCACGAGTATTCAATGTTCAACCGCTCCCTCTATAAAGCCTTCGCCAGTCTGCTGCTGGCTGCCGCCGCGCTGCCGGCGCAGGCCAACTGGTATCTGGATGGCGAGTCGTCGCGGCTATCGTTTGTCAGCACGAAAAACGCCCACATTTCCGAAGTGCAGCGCTTTCTGGTGTTGCACGGTAAGGTCGATCCCAGCGGTCGGGCCGAGGTTGAAGTCGAACTGGAGTCGATCAACAGCGGCATCCCGCTGCGCGACGAGCGCATGCGCAAGGAACTGTTCCAGATCGAGCAATTCCCCGAAGCGACCATCAGCACCCGGATCGACCTGCGCCCGATCAACGATCTGGCCCCCGGTGCGCAGCTGGAATTGCGTCTGCCGCTGACCGTCAACCTGCACGGCAAGCAACATGAATACCCGGCGGAGTTGCTGGCCACCCGTCTCGATGACCGGCGTTTTCAAGTGGTGACCCTGGAGCCGCTGGTGATCAACGCCGAGGATTTCGACCTGGTGCCGGGCCTGGAAACCCTGCGTAACCTTGCCGGCCTGTCGGCCATCAGTCTGTCGGTGCCGGTGGGTGCGGTGCTGATTTTCACGGCGCGCTGACATGCGCGGCGCGGTGTTCCCATGGCGGGACGGCAACCGCTTCGAACTGTTGATCGACGGCCCGCAATTCTTCCCGCGCATGCTGGTGGAGATTGCCCGCGCCGAGGAACAGGTCGAGCTGGAGTTGTATCTGGTGGAGGCGGGTGCCTGTGCCGAAGCCGTAGTGCAGGCGCTGGTGCAGGCCGCCGAGCGCGGTGTGCGGGTGCGCTGCCTGTTCGATGACTACGGCAGCCTCGCGTTTACCCTGCACCTGCGTCAGCGCCTGATTCAGGCCGGGGTCGAGTTGCGGTTCTACAATCGCCTGAGCTGGCGGCGCTGGGTCGGCAACTTCTATCGCGATCACCGCAAACTGTTGCTGGTCGACCAGCGTCTGGCGTTCGTCGGCGGCACCGGTGCGACCGATGAATTCTGGACGCCGGAGCAGGACAGCAGCGAATGGCACGAAGTGATGGTGGAAATAAGCGGCCCGCTGGTGCTCGACTGGCAGATATTGTTCGACCGCCAATGGATCGCCAACCGCCATCGCCGGGCCTGGAAACCGTCGGCGCATGTCGGCCTGCCACGCCTGCCCAAGGTGCCGGACATGGGCGAGGGCATGGGCCGTGTGGCCTACGCCGATGCGCGCCAGCATCGTGACATTCTGCAGTCGCTGTTTCGCGCCCTCAACAGCGGGCAAAAACGCATCTGGATGGCCACCCCGTATTTCCTGCCGACCTGGAACATCCGCCGCTCGCTGCGCAAGGCCGCTGCTCGCGGTGTCGACGTCCGGTTACTGCTGACCGGGCCGCGCACCGATCACCCGTCGGTGCGTTACGCCGGCCATCGCTATTACCCGCGTCTGCTCAAGGCCGGGGTGCAGATCTTCGAATACCAGCCGTGCTTCCTGCATCTGAAAATGGTGTTGGTGGATGAGTGGGTGAGCATCGGTTCATGCAACTTCGATCACTGGAACCTGCGCTTCAATCTGGAGGCGAATCTGGAGGCGCTGGACCCGTCGTTGACGGCAGCGGTGGTGCAGAGTTTCGAGAAGGATTTCGGTCTGAGCCAGCAGGTCAGTCTGGAGGAGTGGCAGCGCCGGCCGTTGTGGCGGCGGGTGAAGCAGAGGATCTGGGGCTGGGTGGATCGGGTGGTGGTCAACATTCTCGATCGGCGTGGATAACGCCAATTTCGAAAATTACGGAAATCTAATGTGGGAGGGGGCTTGCTCCCGAAGGCGGAGCGTCATTCAGCATATAGGTAGCTGATACACCGCCTTCGGGAGCAAGCCCCCTCCCACAGGTTTTATGTGTTGCCTGAATAATTACAGCAGTTCAAAGCTCTGCTGCGTCACATCCTGCGAATCCAGGCCGATCTGCACGTTGAACTTGCCAGGCTCTGCTGCGTACTTGAGCTGGGCGTTGTAGAACTTCAAGTCATCCTCGGTGATGGTGAAGTGCACGACTTTCTGTTCGCCGGCCTTGAGCATGATTTTCTGGAAGTTCTTCAGTTCTTTCACCGGGCGGATGATCGAGCCGGTGACGTCCTGAATGTACAGCTGCACCACGGTTTCGCCGTCGCGCTGACCGGTGTTTTTCAAGGTGACACTGGCGTCGAGCTTGCCGGTCTTGTTCAGGGTGGTCGAGGACAGCGCCATGTCGCTCAGGGCGAATTGGGTGTAGCTCAAGCCGTAACCGAACGGGAACAGCGGCCCGGTGGTGTCATCGAAATACTGCGAGGTGTAGTTGCCCGGTTTGCCCGGTGTGAACGGCCGGCCAATGCTCAGGTGGTTGTAGTAGGTCGGTATCTGGCCCACCGAACGCGGGAAGGTCACCGGCAGTTTGCCCGACGGGTTGTAGTCGCCGAACAGCACATCAGCGATGGCGTTGCCGCCCTCGGTGCCGCTGAACCAGGTTTCCAGAATTGCATCAGCCGACTGGTTCTCTTCGAGAATGGTCAGCGGACGGCCGTTCATCAGCACCAGTACCAACGGTTTGCCGGTAGCTTTCAATGCGCGGATCAGCTCGCGCTGATTTTCCGGGATGTTCAGGTCGGTGCGGCTGGAGGATTCGTGGGACATGCCACGGGACTCGCCAACGGCGGCGACGATCACGTCAGCGTCCTTGGCTGCCTTCACCGCTTCGTCGATCAACACGTTGGCCGGGCGTGGGTCATCGACCACTTCCGGGGCGTCGAAGTTGAGGAAGTTCAGGTAATCCAGCACCTTCTTGTCGCTGGTGATGTTCGCGCCACGGGCGTAGATCAGGTTGGCCTTGTCGCCAATCACCGAGCTCATGCCGTCGAACAGCGTGACCGATTGCGCCGGTTTACCCGCAGCAGCCCAACTGCCCATCATGTCGATCGGCGCCTTGGCCAGCGGGCCGACCAGCGCGACTTTCGCGGTTTTCTTCAGCGGCAGGGTGTCGTTCTGGTTCTTCAGCAGCACCAGGCTGCGACGCGCGACGTCACGCGCGTCGGCGCGGTGCAGACGGCTTTCGGCGTAGGTGTCGGCCGGATCATCCTCGGCCTTGCCGATACGCAGGTACGGGGCCTTGAACAGGCCCATGTCGTACTTGGCGGCGAGCACTTCGCGCACCGCGTTGTCGATGTCTTTCTGTTCGATCTCGCCGGACTTGAGCAGCCCCGGCAGCTCTTTGCCGTACAGGGTGTCGTTCATGCTCATGTCGATGCCGGCCTTGATCGCCAGCTTCGCCGCTTCGCGACCATCGGCGGCCACGCCGTGCTTGATCAGCTCGAAGATCGCCCCGTGGTCGCTGACGGCCAGGCCCTTGAAGCCCCAGTCCTTGCGCAGCAGATCGTTCATCAGCCAGGTATTGGCGGTGGCCGGGATGCCGTTGATCGAGTTCAACGCCACCATCACCCCGCCGGCACCGGCGTCGATCGCCGCGCGGTACGGTGGCAGATAGTCCTGGTACATCTTCACCGGGCTCATGTCGACGACGTTGTAGTCGCGACCACCCTCGACCGCGCCATACAGGGCGAAGTGCTTGACGCTGGCCATGATGCTGTCGGCTGCGCTCGGCGTGTCGCCCTGATAGGCCTTGACCATCACTTTGGCGATGCGCGAGGTCAGGTAGGTGTCTTCACCGAAGCCTTCGGAGCTGCGGCCCCAGCGCGGATCGCGGGAGATGTCGACCATCGGCGCGAAGGTGATGTCGAGGCTGTCAGATGCAGCCTCTTTGGCGGCAACGCGCCCGGACCGACCGATGGCGTCCATGTCCCAGCTCGATGCCAGGGCCAGCGGAATCGGGAAAATCGTACGGTGACCGTGGATCACGTCGTACGCAAAAAACATCGGAATCTTCAGGCGACTGCGCATCGCCGCGTCCTGCATCGGACGGTTTTCCGGGCGGGTGATCGAGTTGAACGTACCGCCGATATTGCCGGCGGCGATCTCTTTGCGGATCAGTTCGCGGGGCATTTCCGGGCCGATGCTGATCAGGCGCAACTGGCCGATCTTTTCATCGAGGGTCATTTGTTTCATCAGATTGCTGATGAACGCGTCCTTGTTTTCCAGGGGTACCGGGGTCGTGGCGGCCAATACTTGATGACTGGCCAGGCTGACGAACAGGCCCAGCAAACACAGCTTCTTCATGAATATTTTTCTCAAGGGCCCAAGCGGCAATGCAATGCCGGCCAGCCAAAAGTTAGGGAGCGACTATTGTTGTTCGGGTGCAGGCTCAAAATGACCGAGCCAAAAACGCCCACCGACCTTCGGCAGCGTTTGCGCAGGGCCTCTTTTTAGCCCATCGGCCCGTTGCAATCCAGTGGCGCCGCCGATTATGCCCCAACCGCCGATGCAGAAGGTTTCACGGTCGGTCTTTTCACGAATACGCCAGGGAGCATCAGTCTGATGAATGTAAGTCCAACCTACCGCTCGCGTTTGCAGGTCGCCACGCTGCTGCTGATGGCAACGCTGTTGACCGCGTGCGGCATCAACAACATTCCGACCCTCGACGAACAGGCGAAAGCGGCCTGGGGCCAGGTACAGAATCAGTACCAGCGTCGTGCCGACCTGATTCCCAATCTGGTGGAAACCGTCAGAGGCTATGCCAAGCATGAAGAAGCAACCCTGACGGCAGTGGTCGAGGCGCGGGCCAAGGCAACTTCGATCCAGGTCGATGCCAGCACCCTCGACAACCCGGAAAAGCTCAAGCAGTTCCAGCAGGCCCAGGATCAGTTGAGCGGTGCGCTCAGCCGATTGATGGTGGTCTCCGAGCGCTACCCGGATCTCAAGGCCAACCAGAACTTCCTTGCCCTGCAATCGCAGCTCGAAGGCACGGAAAACCGGATCGCCGTGGCGCGGCGCGATTTCATTCTGGCGGTGCAGAAGTACAACACCGAGATCCGCACATTTCCCGGTCGCCTCTGGCACAGCGTGATGTACAGCGATCTGCCGATTCGCGAAACCTTCGAAGCCACCACCCCCGGTGCGGAAAAGGCCCCGGAAGTGAAGTTCTGATTCGAGGTTGCCCATGCGTGTGTTGAAGATTGGCCTGGTGCTGATGCTCTGGCTGTTCGCCGTCAGCGCCCGGGCCGAGTTGACGTTCCCGGCGCTGAGCGGGCGGGTGGTGGACGAGGCGCAGATGATCGAGCCCTCGGTGCGCGCCCAGTTGAGCCAGCAGTTGCAGGCTCACGAGCAAGCGACCGGCGAGCAACTGGTGGTGGTCACGGTGCCTGATCTGCAGGGCACCACCATCGAGGATTACGGCGTGCAACTGGGCCGGCACTGGGGCATCGGCCAGAAAGACAAGAACAACGGCGCGCTGCTGATCGTCGCCCGTGATGAGCGCAAGCGGCGCATCGAAGTCGGTTACGGGCTGGAAGATCGGCTGACCGATGCGCAGACCTCGGTGATCATCCATCAAGTGATCACCCCGGCATTCAAGACCGGCAATTTCAGCAAGGGCATCAGTGACGGCGTGGCGGCGATGCTGGTGGTGCTCGGCGGCAACCCGCTGGACGAGCCCTCGACGGTGTATGAGTCGAGCGGCGATCCGCAAAGCGATTTTGTCTCGCGCCATCCGCTGTTGTTTGTTTTTCTGGTGGTGTTGTTCATCCTGACCGTGTTTGTCTGCCAGATGCTCGGTATCCTTCCCGCCGGCCGTGGCGGCTCCGGAGGCGGGGGCGGTTTCGGCGGTGGTGGATTTGGCGGCGGCGGTGGAGGCGGGGGCTTCAGCGGCGGCGGGGGCAGTTTCGGCGGCGGTGGTTCGTCCGGCGGCTGGTGAACACACAACAATAATGATCAGGCATTTTTCGACATGGCATTACTGAGCGAACACGAACAACGCAAAGTCGCCGAGGCGATCGCCCGGGTCGAGCGCGACACCGACGCCGAACTGGTGACCGTGCTGGCGGCCCGCGCCGATGACTACGCGTACATCCCGTTGCTGTGGGCCAGCCTGTTGGCGTTGCTGGTGCCGGGCATCGTCCATTACCTGACCGGCTGGCTGACCATGCACAGCCTGTTGCTGGTGCAGTGGGGGCTGTTCATTGTCCTGTGCCTGCTGTTTCGTCTGCCGCAAGTCACCACCCATCTGATCCCGCGCCGTGTGCGCCACTGGCGCGCATCGAACCTGGCGCGGCGCCAGTTCCTCGAACAGAACCTGCACCACACCGTGGGTAGCACCGGCATGCTGATTTTTGTCTGCGAGGCCGAACGTTACGTGGAGATTCTGGTGGACGAGGGGATTTCCCGGCGGCTGGACAACAAGAGCTGGGACGCGATTGTCGCCGCGTTCACCGAGCAAGTGCGGCAGGGGCGCACGCTTGAGGGGTTCGTGACCTGCATCGAGGCCTGTGGGGAGTTGCTCAAGGTGCATGTGCCGGTGACGCAGGTGAGGAATGAATTGCCCAATCGGTTGATTGTGTTGGGTTGATTCTCTGGCCGCAGTCATCCCCTGTGGCGAGGGAGCTTGCTCCCGCTGGGGCGCGAAGCGGCCCTGAACCCGGTAAACGCGGTTTGTCTGGTTAGTAATCGCCTGTTTTAACGACTGCTGCGCAGCCGAGCGGGAGCAAGCTCCCTCGCCACAGAAGACCCGGTGTACTGGGTTCTTTTGCCGTTGGGTAAATAAGAACGTGTCCCCAACCCCCATCCCCCCTAAAATACCCGCCATTCCCGTTTCGCCCCGCCCGAGGCCGCTTGTTCATGTCCGTTACCGCCCCATCCGCGCCGTCTGCCAAACCCGCGCCCGATCACCACGCCCAGTTCATCGAGCTGCTGCAAACCAGCCTCGAACACAACGGCTTCATCAAACTGGTGCTGGCCAAGTACGTGGGTGAAGAGGCGGATCTGCAGCGGATCATCATCAAAGCGGTGACGGTCAAGGCGCAGCCAAACCTGTCGTTTGTCTATCGCTACAAGACCCGCGACATCACCAAGAACCTGCCGCTGAGTGAAGGCGTGGCGGTGATTGCCGAGCTGTTGCCGGCGGCGTTCAAGAATGCGCATTTGCTGACCGTGACCGACGAGGCCCAGCTCGAATACAGCAAAAAGGGCAAGCCTTCGCTGTTCAAGAGCAAACCTCAGCAATTGCGCGAGGCGCCGTCCGCCGAGCACAACCGCGAGAAAAACCGCTTTTTGGACCTGAGCCGGCCGTTCCTCAAGGACCTGGGCGTGACCAACGCGCAACACGAGCTGATCCCGGCGATGTCGCGCAAGTGGAAGCAGATCAACAAGTTCATCGAAGTCTTCAGCCACGCCCTGACTTCGTCACCGCTGGCGCTGGACAAACCGGTGCGGGTCGCGGACTTCGGTTCGGGCAAGGGCTACCTGACGTTCGCGATTCACGATTACCTGCGCAACACGCTCAAGGCCGAAGGCGAAGTCACTGGCGTCGAGCTGCGTGACGAGATGGTCAACCTGTGCAACGCCGCCGCGGCGAAACTGCAGCACCCGGGGCTGGTGTTCAAGTGCGGTGACGTGCGCAGCGTGGCGCCGAGCGAACTGGACGTGATGATCGCCCTGCATGCCTGCGACATCGCCACCGACTACGCAATCCACACCGGCATCCGTTCCGGCGCGTCGATCATCATGTGCTCGCCGTGCTGCCACAAACAAATCCGCCTGCAGATCCAGAGCCCGGCGTTGCTCAAGCCGATGCTGCAATACGGTCTGCACCTGGGGCAACAGGCGGAAATGGTCACTGACAGCCTGCGTGCGCTGTTCCTCGAAGCCTGCGGTTACGAGACCAAAGTGTTCGAGTTCATCTCGCTGGAACACACCAACAAGAACAAGATGATTCTCGCGGTGAAACGCGCCGAGCCGGCGGACCCGGCTCAGTTGCTGGTGAAGATTGCTGAGTTGAAGGCGTTCTACAACATCAGCGAGCACTGTCTGGAAACCCTGCTGCGCGCCGACGGCTTTCTCGCCTGACCTTGACCTTGTGGGAGCGAGCCTGCTCGCGAAGGCGGACTGCCAGCCAAGGATGCTGCTGGCTGTTATGGCCCCTTCGCGAGCAGGCTCGCTCCCACATGGGGTTTGATGGCGGTCTTGCGCCCGAGCATCACCGTTGCGATCACCCCGCAGGCAAACACCCAGGTGATCGGCTCGACATGTTCACCAAAGAACAGCGCCGAAAACGCGATGGTGAAGAAGATCTGCAGCAACTGGATCTGACTGACCCGCGCGATTCCGCCCATCGCCAACCCGGCGTACCAGGCGAAGAAGCCGAGAAACTGCGAAAACAGCGCCACGTAGCCGAAGGCCCACCAGGTCTTGGCCGACACCGCGCCCTGATGCTGCAGCGCCAGGTACAGCACCGGCCCGATCAGCAGCGGCGTCGATAGCACCAGCGCCCAGCAGATCACCTGCCAGCCGCCCATTTCCTTGGCCAACCGGCCACCCTCGGCATACCCCAGACCGCCCACGGCAATCGCGCCGAGCATCAGCAAGTCACCGGCCTGAATGCTCCCGGCACCGGTGTAAAGCGCATAACCGAGCACCAGCGCACTGCCCAGTGCGGCGCAGGCCCAGAAGGCTTTTGACGGACGCTCATGGGACAGCCACGCGGCATACAGCGCCACGCACAGCGGCTGCAAACCGTTGACCAGTGCGCCATGGGACGCCGGCAAGGTCTGCATGGCCCACGCCGACAGCACCGGAAAGCCCAGAATCACCCCGGCGATCACCAGGCTCAGGCCTTTGATCTGCTGCCAGCTCGGCCACTTCTCGCGCCGCCATAACAACAGCGCCGCCGCCGGAATCGCCGCGAACAGCGCCCGGCCGAGGCCGTTGAGCAGCGGATGCAGTTCCTGCACCACGATCCGGGTGAAGGGCAGGGTCAGGCTGAAAATCACAACCCCGAGCAGGCCGAGGGCCATGCCGGTGTTTTCGCGCGAGGACATGTGAGTGACCAGAATTGAAGGTGACAGGGAGGTGGCTTCATCTAGCCATAAACCGGGCGGGTCGGGCTGTTACAGCTAGGCACAGAGTTATCCATACAGTTGGAATAAGTCCTGTGGCGAGGGAGCTTGCTCCCGCTCGCCTGCGCAGCAGGCGCCAAACCTGAATGCATTCTTTACTCACGGAAAGCGAGGGGACGCTTCGCGCCCCAGCGGGAGCAAGCTCCCTCGCCACAAAGGCGGGGAGGCGTAGTAGCCGGTTGTTACCCGCCCGAACGGATAAGGTCTACCTTGAATACTCCTGCAAGCCCTTTCCCAGAGGAGTCCTCCCCATGGCCGCGAAAAAAATCCTGATGCTGGTCGGCGATTACGTCGAAGACTACGAAGTGATGGTGCCGTTCCAGGCCCTGCAAATGGTCGGTCACACCGTGCACGCCGTGTGCCCGGACAAGCCATCCGGTAGCACCGTGCGCACCGCGATCCATGACTTCGAAGGCGACCAGACCTACAGCGAAAAACCGGGGCACCTGTTCGCCCTCAACTTCGACTTTGCCAAGGTCGCCGAGGCCGATTACGACGCGCTGCTGATTCCCGGCGGTCGTGCGCCGGAATACCTGCGCCTGAATGAAAAGGTGCTGGCGCTGGTAAGAGCATTCGACAAGGCTGGCAAGCCGATTGCCGCTGTGTGCCACGGCGCACAGTTGCTCGCGGCGGCGGGCGTTCTGGAAGGTCGCGAATGCAGCGCCTATCCGGCCTGTGCGCCGGAAGTACGCCTGGCCGGTGGCACGTTCATCGATATCCCGGTGACCGACGGCCACGTTCAAGGCAATCTGGCGACTGCTCCGGCGTGGCCGGCGCATCCGAACTGGCTGTCCGGATTCCTCGGCCTGCTTGGCACCAAAATCACCCTGTAACGAGGATGCGCTGATGTGCGAGCTCTACGTCAAGGCCGACCCGATTCTCTACGAATCCCGCTCGCGCTCGCTGCGCATCTGCGGCGTGGTGACGACATTGCGTCTGGAAAACCAGTTCTGGGACATCCTCAGCGAAATCGCCGAAGTCGATGGCATGACCACTAACCAGTTGATCGCCAAGCTGTATGAAGAAGTGATGGATTATCGCGGGGAGGTGGTGAATTTTGCCTCTTTCCTGCGGGTGAGCTGCACGCGGTATCTGAGTCAGCGGCGGGTGACGGAGCCGCAGTTGTCGGTGGTGCGAGCAGTTGTGAAATAGCCCACTGCGGGTCGACCCCTTCGCGAGCAAGCCCGCTCCCACAGTGGAGACTGTGCTCTGTGGAGATCCACTGTGGGAGCGGGCTTGCTCGCGAAGAGGCCATTACAGGCGACAGAAATCCTGGGCTGGTCTTTACTCACTGGCGCGAAACCTCTCAACCGCCAAGGAGATTCGAGCATGTCCGGATGGTACGAAGTGAGCAAAAGCAGCAACGGCCAGTTCAGGTTTGTGCTGAAGGCCGCCAACGCTGAAACCATTCTCACCAGCGAGCTCTACACCACTCGCGCGGCAGTCGACAACGGCATTGCTTCGGTGCAGACCAACAGCCCGCTGGATGAACGCTACGAGAAGAAATCGACGAAGGATGGCCACCCATACTTCAACCTCAAGGCCGCCAACCATCAGATCATCGGCAGCAGCGAGTCGTACTCCACGGACGCCGCGTGCGCCAAAGGTATCGCCAGCGTCAAGGCCAACGGGCCGAGCAAAGTGATCAAGGACAAGACGTTGCCGGTGCTTTGAAATAACTCGACGACTCAGTCGCCAAAACAATGGCGACTGAATTCTGGCTATGTGCCACTACATCGCTTATCCTTCGCGACCAATCCATGGAAGGGGCGGCGTTCAATACTCTTTCGTGTGTTTTTCAATGTTTACGCGAGAGTTTTTCCTTTGATGATTCGCTTTTTCGCTGTTCTGACGGCGCTGCTCGGCCTGAGCGGTTGCTATAGCATGTCACCGACCCACATTGACGATGAACTCAAGCCAACCGCCGACTCCGGCGTGGCTTATGTGGTAGGTGTGGTCGGCATCTGGCCCAAGACGAGGTTTTCAGCGAAGGAACAAATGCTGATGATCCGTAAGCGTGGAAGCGATGATTTCGCCACTGCACGCCTGCACAACGAGTTTTACGCCCGAACCGAGCGAGATGTACGCGAGACCGATCACGGCATCGGCACGTTGTTTGTGATGCCGCTCAAACCCGGTCGTTACGAGATCTACAACGTGCGTTTCGATCATGGGCAGTCGGTGACGTGGAGCCGTGAAGACTTCACCATCGGCATGCAACTCGAGGCGGGCAAGGCTTATTACATCGGCGATTTTCGCGCCGGGTGCCTGATCGGTCTCCAGCTGTCATGCCTGTTCCTGCACAGCGATCATCTTGAACGTGATGCGGCGCTGGTTCGTGCCAAATACCCGCAAGTACCGGGATTGCAGCGTCTGGACCTGCCGAATCTGGACACTGCCACGCCGTTCATTCGCGAAGAAAACGGCCCCAGCGCCTCTGTCTATAAAGCCATGCTGTCAGGAAAACTCTAATGCGCCTCAAGCTTCTGTTTCTGGGATTGCTCATGTTGCTGGGTGGTTGTCAGGCGACCCACAGTCTCAAGGCCCCAGACGTCGACTACAGCCAGCAACTGCCGGCGATCAACGTCAATGTGCTCGGTCTGCCGAGCTGGATGTTGCGAGACGAACTGCGTCGGCGCGGCACTTTCGACGAAGTTCGCTCCGGTCGAAGCGAGGATGGCTACAACGTTCTGGTAGTCGCCAACAGCGATGTCGGCGCGCTTCAGCCTCAGTTGTTCCTGAGTGCCTTCACACTGTTCCTGGTACCGGTACCGGTGAGCTTCGACAGCACAGTGGTGTTCAGTCTCAGCCATGGCAAGGAGATACTGGGTGTCTATGCCGTGCACAATCACACTGAATCCTGGCGGGGCGCCTTCAACGCCTCGGGCGGGCAGTTCGAACATGTGCGCTTGATCACTGACACGTTCATTGCGCAGGTCCTGAAGGATCAGCCCTTCCACCGCGAAGCGATGAAGCACGCCGCCAGTCTTTGACCGACAGGCAGGAAAAATCTCGCCCGGAGTGTTCCGGGCGGGATTTTTTTCATCAGCGCAAAACGTCGAGCAGCGCTGTGAGGTGATGTCTGCCGGTGTCACTCAACGGGAACACTGGCAACCGGGGATCGCCGACCTCCAGCCTCGTCTCGCGCAATCCAGCCTTGATCGTCGCCGGCAAGCCGCCCTTGAGGATGAAATCCAGCAGCGGCAACTGGCGGTAGAACACCTCACGTGCCCGCTCCAGATCGCCGGCCAGCGATGCCGCGTACAGATCCAGATTCAGTTGCGGGATCAGGTTCGGCGCGGCGGTGCACCAACCCTTGGCCCCGGCGGCAAACGCTTCCAGCGCCAGCGGATTGCAGCCGTTGTAGAACGGCACCTGGCCTTCACCGAGCAATTGCAGTTTGTGCATGCGCTGAATGTCGCCCGTGCTCTCCTTGACCATGGTCACGTTTTCCACGCCATTGACGATGCGCAGAATCAGCTCGACCGACATGTCGGTGCCGCTGGTGGCCGGGTTGTTGTAGAGCATGATGGGCACGCCGATGCTGTCGCCGATGGCCCGGTAGTGGGCGAGGATTTCCGCCTCGCTGAGCTTCCAGTACGAGGCCGGCAGCACCATCACCACGTCGGCGCCATGCGCTTCGGCGAAGCGCGCGCGGCGCACGGCTTTGGCGGTGGTCAGGTCGGACACGCTGACGATGGTCGGCACCCGTTTGGCCACGTGTTTGATGCTGAACTCGGCGACCTGATCCCACTCGGCGTCGCTCAGGTAAGCGCCTTCGCCGGTACTGCCCAGCGGGGCGATGGCGTGGACGCCGCTGTCGATCAGGCGATCGATCGATTGGCCGAGGGCGGGCAGATCCAGGCCTTCGCCCTTGGCGCCGAACGGGGTGATGGTGTAGCCGATGATGCCGTGAATGTTGGACATGCGGTGTCTCCTTGAAAAGCTGAAATCAGTTCAGGCAATCGGCGTGCTGGCGCAGGTTCTGCCGGGCGTAGTAGTTGAAAGCGGCGGCGTGGCGCTTGGGTTTCGACACCCAGTCATGGGCCTCGCGACCCAGCGCCGGCATGATCGGCTTGATCGTGCCAGCGGCCATTGCCAGCAACTGAAGTCTGGCGGCGCGCTCGATCAGCTGGGCGATGACACACGCTTCTTCGATCGTATTTCCGGTCGACAGCTGGCCGTGGTGCGACAGCAGAATCGCACGCTTGTCGCCCAGTGCACCGGCAATCAGTTCGCCTTCTTCGTTACCCACCGGCACGCCCGGCCAGCCTTCGAGAAACGCACAGTCTTCGTATAACGGGCACAGGTCCATGTGGGAAATCTGCAGCGGCACTTCCAGCATCGACAGTGCGGCAATGTGCGTCGGATGGGTGTGGATGATGCAGTTCACGTCCGGCCGGGCGCGGTAGACCCAGCTGTGGAAACGGTTGGCCGGGTTGGCCATGCCGTGGCCTTCGAGCACTTCCAGGTCTTCGCTGACCAGCAGCAGATTGCTCGCGGTGATTTCATCGAAACCCAGGCCCAGTTGCTGAGTGTAATAGGTCCCCGGTTGCGGGCCACGGGCGGTGATCTGTCCGGCCAGACCGGAGTCATGACCGCTCTCGAACAGGATCCGGCAGGTCAGCGCCAGCTTTTGCCGGTCAGTCCACGTATTATCCGCCAGGGTGTTTTGCATCTGGGTCAGCGCTTGCTTGACCAGTTGCGCTTTGGGTAGTGCTAATGTCTTGGCCATGTCTGTGTCCTTTGGGTGATTGCAAATGACACTAAAGAGCCTATATGACACAAAGTGTCATAAGCAAGCATGAATCGTCGTTTCCTTGATGGAATAACTGCTGCGCATGTCTATCCGTTTGAAATTATTGAGAAAAAAACTTGGGGTAACGCTTGAGGCGCTGGCCGAAAAATCCGGCATGACCAAGAGTTATCTGTCGAAAGTCGAGCGCGGGTTGAACACCCCGTCGATTGCGGCCGCGCTGAAACTGGCGAAGGCGCTGAACGTGAAGGTCGAGGAATTGTTCTCCGAAGACAACGTGAGCCTCGACAGCTACAGCCTAGTGCGCAGCCACGAGCGCCAGTCACTGGCGGCCAACGATCAGAGCCCGGGGTATGCGGTGCTGGCGCATCAGGTCAGCGAGCGCAACCTGCTGCCGTTCATCATCTACCCGCCGAGCGAGTTCACCGACAAGACCTTCAAGGAGCATTTGGGCGAAGAGTTTCTGTTCGTCCACGAAGGGCAGGTGGAAGTGGATTTCATGAACGAGCGAGTGCTGCTGGAGCGCGGCGATGCGCTGCATTTCAATGCGCAGAAACCGCATCGGATCAGATCGGTGGGCGAGGTGCAGGCGCAGTTGCTGGTGGTGGTGCACAGCTCGGAAGAATGAGTTGGCCCCAAAAGCTTCGCGAGCAAGCTCGCTCCCACAGTAGTTCGCGTTCCAATGTGGGAGCGAGCTTGCTCGCGAAGGCGTCAGTCCGGTTACATCAAACTTCGACGGGAACCGAAAGCTTCGGATTGCCCAACGCATGCGTCTTCGCATCAAAAAACCGCAACTCAACCCCGGTCCCTTCGAACACCTTCGCGTAATGTCGCTTCTGGTGCTGAATGAACGCCGCACTGCGCGGATAGATCGAGATGGCCACGCTCGCCGGTTTCGCCAGGCGCAGCGCCCTCACGATGTGAGCATCCTGCTCGCCAAGCGCATGCCCGAAGATGCACAGGTTCTGCGCGTGGCCCAATAACTGCTCATAGCAGAACGACAGATAATCCGAGCTGCGAATGGTCTTCAGCTTGTCCGCACTCGGCCCTTCGTTGACGAACAGCGGCACGTCGTCGAGGGTCTTGATCGTGTTGTTGATCGCGAAACTGCCGAGCAGGGTGCCTTCGGTCGAAGTCAGTTTGCGGGCGGTGCCGTCCTGATTGCGCACCAGTTGCAGACCACCGTGCAGATACAGCAGACGCGGTTTGGCGCTGGCGCTGGCGCTTTCGCTCAGATCAAAACTGGCGTCGGGGCCGTTGAACAGGTCGTCGATCGCCTCGCTGCGGTGCTGAATCGCCCAGTAGCTCAGCAGGTCGTAATTGGTGGTGAACACCGTGCGATAACGCGCCAGTTCTTCGTTGAGCGTCGCCAGGGTCGAGGCCTGCACCAGTCGCCATGGAATGTGCACCGCATGCACGGTGTTGATCAGCGCTTCCTTGATCGCGTAGTAGCGATTGCGCGGTGCGGCCGAGCTGACCGCCAGCGCCTTGTTGACCCGGCTGGTGGTTTTCAGTGCACCGAGCACCTGCTCGAAGCTGCGCGTCTGCATCGCATCGAACACGCTCAGCTCCGACGGACTCAGTGGTTTCTCTTCCACGGTGCGCGCGTTTTCGAACAGCGAGTCGTAGCCGAAATCGTCCCACACCGCGCGGCTGGCGCCATTGCCCACCAGCAGACCGTTGAAGTCGGCGGTGGCGCGCAGGGCGCTCCAGTCTTCGAGGGTGGCATCGACTTGCAGAAAATCGGTCATTGCGTGGGCAGTCTCAAAACAAAGGGCAGATGGGCGGCGACTTTATCACGAGCGGGCATTGAGCCAGATCAACATCGGTGGTGACCGATCGGTCGATCCTGTGCACATCCGCCGTATCGGAGCAGTCGATTCGGCCCCAGTCAGGAGACGCGCATGAGCAGCACCTTTTTCATTCCAGCCGTAAACATCATGGGCAACGGATGCCTCGACGAGGCCATGCTTGCGATCCGCAACTACGGTTTTCGCAAGGCGCTGGTCGTCACCGACGCGGGGCTGGCCAAGGCCGGTGTGGCGGCCATGGTCGCCGAGAAACTGGCGATGCAGGACATCGACTCGGTGATCTTCGACGGTGCCAAACCGAACCCGAGCATCGCCAACGTCGAGGCCGGACTGGCGCTGCTCAAGGACAGTCGCTGCGATTTCGTGGTGTCGCTCGGCGGCGGTTCGCCCCATGACTGCGCCAAGGGTATCGCCCTGTGTGCGACCAACGGTGGGCAGATCCGCGACTACGAAGGCGTCGATCAATCGAGCAAGCCGCAGTTGCCGCTGATCGCCATCAACACCACCGCCGGCACTGCCAGCGAGATGACCCGTTTCTGCATCATCACCGACGAATCGCGCCACGTGAAAATGGCCATCGTCGACCGCAACGTCACGCCGCTGCTGTCGGTCAACGACCCGGCGCTGATGGTCGCCATGCCGAAAAGCCTGACCGCCGCCACCGGCATGGACGCGCTGACCCACGCCATCGAGGCCTACGTTTCAACTGCCGCCAACCCGATCACCGACGCCTGCGCACTGAAGGCCATGACCCTGATCAGCAACAACCTGCGCCTGGCCGTGCGCGACGGCAGCGATCTCACGGCGCGGGAGAACATGGCCTACGCGCAGTTCCTCGCCGGCATGGCGTTCAACAACGCATCGCTCGGCTACGTGCACGCGATGGCCCACCAGTTGGGCGGTTTCTACGACTTGCCCCATGGCGTGTGCAACGCCGTGTTGCTGCCGCACGTGCAGACCTTCAATGCGTTGATCTGTGCCGAACGCCTGACTGACGTCGCCCACGCCATGGGCGCGGATATTCGTGGGTTCAGCCCGGAAGAGGGTGCCCAGGCGGCGATCAACGCGATCCGTTGTTTGGCCAGGGACGTCGAGATCCCGGGCGGCCTGCGTGAACTCGGCGCCAAGCTCAGCGACATCCCGGTGCTCGCCAGCAACGCGCTGAAAGATGCATGCGGCCTGACCAATCCACGGGCGGCGGATCAGCGGCAGATCGAGGAGATTTTCCGTAACGCGTTTTAAGGGCTGACACGCGTCGGCGTGAATCTCACACAGAGCATCGCGCCGAACGCAAGCACACTGCACAACAGTGCTAGCGGCCACGCCGAAGGGCTGGCAATAAGACTGGCAATCGCGCCGATCAACGCCGCTATCAGTTGGTGAATAAATCCGCTCAATGCCATCGCGTAAGCTCCCGCAATCGGTGCGCCATCGTTGGCACGGGACAGGCTGATCGGATAGTTCAGCGACTGACCGAATACCGCCACGCAGTAGGGCAGCCACAGCAGCAGCGCGATGGAGTTGGCCATCAGACTGCCCAGTAGCATCACGCCGCAGCCCGCCATCACCAGCGCCACGCCCAGCGTCATCAAACGGTGTTGACCCGCGCGCAGAACGCAGCGATTGACCACTAGCGCTCCGAGAAAGTACGCCGCACTGACCGGCCAGCCGAGCAGACCGTAATCCATCGTGGACCAATTGAACGGCCCTTGCAGGATCAGCGGTGCAGCCGTGTTGAAGGCGATGATGACGCCGTAGCCAAGACCGCCGGCCAGTGCCGGCAACAGGAACGCGCGATGGATCAGGATGCGCCGGTAAACCCTCCATGCCGAAGCGTTTGTTTGCACCTCCTCCAAGGTCGCGAAGTTGACCCGGGATACGATCAGAGCCATCAGCAAGCCTGTGATGCCGAGCAAGTAGAAGATGGCCTGCCAGCCCAGCGCGACCTGAATGATCGACCCCAGGTACTGGCCGATACCCAGTGCCACCACGAACGAAATCGAAATCCACGACAATGCCTTGGCCAGCAGGTCGCCGCGAAAACTGTCGCGAATCAGCACCCTTGCCATCACCGAAATCCCGCTGGCGCCAACGCCCTGAATCAGGCGCAGTAAAAGGAACGACTCCAGCGTCGAACCCAGCGGCAAGCCCAGGTTCGTCACGCCATACAAGCCCAGCGCTGCGAGCAACACCGGTTTGCGTCCGATACGCTGGGCCAGTGAACCCCAAAGCAGCATTGGCAGCGCCATGCCGACCAGATAAATCGATAAGCCCCACGCCACTTGTGCAGGCTCCGCGTGCAGATGGCCGGCAATCTCCGGCAGCGCTGGCAGGTAAATACTCATGCCCAGCTGCGCGAGGAACACGGTACAGCAGGTGATAAGAAGGGTGGCGCTGGCGTTCATCTGTCGTCCTTGGCTCAGATGTCGAAATCGACGCGATGCGTGCGCAACAACTCGCTGACTGCTTCGCAGAAATATCGGATCAGCGACGGCTCCATATCAGCACGCAAGGTTACCCGAATGGCCGCTTTACCTTGGGCAACCACTGGAAAAAATACCGCGCTGGTGAAAAAGCCTTGCTCGGCCAGTTCGCTGGCGATGCAGTTGGCCAGATCCGCCTGGCCGCAATCGATCAAGCGGATCGCCATCGCGCTGTGGCATTGCTCGGTGCTGATCAAACTGTCGAAGAGGCGGATATTAGCTTGGAGGCTGGCCTGTAGAGCGGCGAATTCGGCGCTGTAATGCAGGCGGATCGACGCTCGGCCGGCGCCGATTGCCGCACAGTTTAGACTTTGTGACCAGTTGCTCGGGCCGCCATAACGCTGGATGATTTTTTTCTGGCGCAGGTTACCGAGCATCACCAATCCACCACTGGCGCCAAATGACTTGGCCAGCGACGCAACGATCAGGCAGTCATCTTCCAGCGTCTGGATTCTCGGTCGTACCAGGCCGACGCCGTTATGGCCGACGGCTGACAACGCGTGGGAATCATCCAGATAAAGAAACAGCCCGTAACGATCCTTGAGGTACAGCAGGCCTTCCATGTTGGTCACGCCGCCCATGCTGTAGGCGCCGTCGCCAACATAGGCCACGCGGCCGTATTGCTGGCACATCTGTTCCAGAAAATCCATGTCGTTGTGTGGACAGGTCATGACACGAGTTTCGTCGGCGCAGGCAGCTTTCAAATGATTCATCGAGTAATGCGCCTGACGGTCAAAGACCATTACTGGCGGGCGATTATCGGTCAATACACCGCTGGCCAGCAGCGGCAAGATCCCCGCACTAGCAGCGCTGCAGGACAAGGTCGTCAGGCACACAGCATCGAACAGCTGCGAAAGCTCGGTTTCGTATTTTTCGAGAATCTCCAGTTTGCAGCGATTTTTCGAGTTGGCAACGCGCATGGAGCCGGTTTCCTGCAGTGCGGCAATAGCACCTTCGAGCAGGGCAGGGTGATGATCAAGGCCAAGGTAGGACGTGGTACAGAAATGTTGTAGCTCCCGTCCATATTGGTCGAGCAGGCGGTTGGGACCCATGACTTCGACATTGAGCCCGGCGACTTTGCCGAGCTCGGCGTTCTCCCAGTCCTGGTTTGCCAGTGCGATGACTTTTCGATAGTTGGAATAAAGGTTTGGTGCTTGCTGCATCTGGTTCATCAGGGCATCCCTTGAGCGTAGCAATCCGCGGGTCGTTGCAATTTGTGTGTATTGCCAGACTTTACGGAATGCGACTTCGGGCTTGAATCAGACACGTCCTGCAATATTGAACGCTATTGGATATTTGCTTGTAGGGCGATGTCCTGATGGGCTGTCGGGCACCTCCGAGTCCTACCCGGCAGGTGCCAGATTCCTGCTCGTTGCCTCACCAAACTGAATCAACACCACCCCGCCAATCAGCAGCAACGCGCCCAAAAACCGCGACAACGTCAGCTGTTTCTCCAGCAATCCAAACAGCCCGAAGTGATCGAGCAGCATCGAAGCAATCACTTGCCCGGCCAACGCCAGCGCAACAAACCCGGACGCGCCGAGTTTTGGCAGCAACATCACCGCCAGCGCCACAAAGCACACGCCGAACGCACCGCCAGCCCACATCCACAACGGCGCCTTGCTGATAAACCCCAGCGACGGCAGCGGCAGGCGCAACGCCAGAATCACTGGCAACAGCACCAACACACTCACCAGTAACGAGGCCAGGGTCGCCCACAGCGGATGTCCCAGTCCCCGGGCCAGATTACTGTTGATCGCACTCTGAAACGGCACCACCGCCCCGGCAAACGCGGCCAGCAGCAACAAACCGACCCACTGCAACGTACTCATGATCATTCTCCAACAGGTTTTGCTGGACTCTAGAGTATTCGTCGCGCAGATTTAAATTCCGTTTTGTCATCCAGAACATGCACAAGATGAATGATCTGCGCCGTATCGATCTCAACCTGCTGGTGGTTCTCGACGCCTTGCTCAGCGAGCAACACGTCACCCGCGCCGCCGAGCGGTTGCACCTCAGCCAACCGGCAGTCAGCCATGCGCTGGCGCGTCTGCGCGACTTGCTCGGCGATCCGCTGCTGGTGCGCGCCGGTTCGACCCTGGTGCCCACGGCGCGGGCGCTCGAACTGGTCGCACCGCTTGCTGAAGCACTGGCTCAGGTGCAATCGTTGCTGGCGCCGAACACTTTCGATCCGGCCACTGCGCGGCGGACCTTTCGTGTGGCGATGTCCGACTACGGCGCGGCCATCATCCTGCCCGATCTGATCCGCACCTTGCGTCGCGAGGCACCGGGCATCGACCTGCAAATCAGCCACGCCAGCCGCGAAGGCATGCTCGAAGGTGTGCTCAACGGCGACATTGATCTGGCCGCCGGGGTGTTCCCGGAAATGCCCAACGAATTGCGCAGCACGCTGCTGTTCGAAGAGCGCTACGTCTGCCTGCTGGATCGCCGCAGCTTGCCGGCCGACGGCGTACTGGATTTGCCGACCTACCTGTCGCGCCCGCATGTTCTGCTGGAAATGCGCGGCAGCGGCACCCCGGAAATCGAACGGGCGCTGACCTCATTGCGCGAACGCCGCCGAGTCGCCATCAGCCTGCCGCACTGGAACGTCGCGCCACAGTTGATCAGCGGTACGGATTTGATTCTCACGGTGTCGTCACGCAGCGTGCGCGAGATTGATCAACAGGAATTGATTGTGCTGCCGCCACCGTTCGAGATCGCGCCGTTCACGTTTGTGCTAGCGTGGCATAAGCGCCGGGGTGGGGATCAGGCGTTGAACTGGTTGAATCGCAGGATTGAGGAGGGGTTAGATCGATCCGGGATCTGCGATTGAGAATGTGCTACCAAGTGCGGGGAGGAAGCCTGCGAGTATGAAAAACGCGCAGAACCTGAAGCCTGCCCTGACGAACGCGGTAAGGAATCAGATAGGGGCGATCAGGGAGTGCCCATTCTCTGGTTCCGGGCAAACGTCCCTCGCGCCCGGAGGCGGGAAAGCGGGCAAGCTGATCGACGCAGTCGAGAATGGCTTGAACAAACTCAGAGGCCGCCTGCGGATTTTCAATCGCGATGTAGGCGGCTTCGTCATCGAGATTCTTTAGTGCAGTACGCAGCCACTCAACGCGCATTGGCATTCCATTTGTTAGCGATCGCCCTGACATCATCGGCAGAAGCAAAATCACCGGCATCGGCTTCGTTCAGCGCTTTTTGGATTTCTTCAATTTGCCAGGCTTCACGAGCCAGGTACTCGCGCAATGCATCGACTGCCAGATAGGACTTGCTGCGCCCGGTCGCTTTGGCGAGGTTAGCCAGCGTATCTGCAATTTCGTCGGGAAGCCGCAAAGACATGACGGACATGGTGGTCTCGGTGTAGTGGTTTGTAGTGCAACATACTACAGCGTCATACTTGCCACGGCCCGCCATTCGTCTAACGGTTGCGCACAAGACTTTATCAAGGAAGAAAAATGACCTGCAGAAACACCTTCATCCTGGCTTTTGCATTCCTGGCCATCACCCCCCACGCCCAAGCCTCCTGCACCACCAAGAGTTTCGACGGCAAATCCATGTCGCGCTGCAATGTCTGGCCGGCGTTTCCGAGTCAGGCGATCTCGGTCAAGTCCACTTATCTGGCCGATTCTGGCGGCGACGATGCCGGGGCGTTCGATCTGGATCTGGCGCTGCTCAATGCGAGCAATGCCAAACCCATCGCCACCTACCGTAAACCGGGCGCCTACAACTCTGATGCCGTGCGCCTGGATGATGTGCGCATCGACACGGCGCGCTATCGACTGACGCCGGATATCCGCGCTTTTGGGCTGCGAGCCAAGTTCGTCCACAGTTCCCATGCCATTCCCTACGAGAAAACCGATCTGGCGCTGTATGTGCGCGAGGGTGATGAATTGCGTCCAGTGCTCGAAGGGCTGGTGGTCTTCAAGGACAACGGTGAGTTCGTGAATGACTGCGAGGGCTACAGCAAAAAAATCCGCCGGACGCTCGAGATCGCTCCAACGAGCCACAATGGTTTCGCCGATCTGATCGTCACCACCAGCGGCAGCAAAATGAAAAACACCAAGTCCGGCAATCAGTGCGTATCGAACACCACCGAGCTGAAGAAAAAGCAGATCACCCTGACGTACGATGGTCAGCAGTACAACGTTCCTGAAGACCTCAGAGGTTACTGACCCCATGCTCACCGGCCTCAACCACCTGACCCTCGCCGTCAGTGATTTGCCCCGCAGCCTGGCGTTCTACCGCGATGTGCTGAGTCTGCGCGTCGAAGCCACATGGGACGCCGGTGCCTACCTGTCGCTGCCGGGGCTGTGGTTGTGTCTGTCGCTGGATGCGCAGCGCCCCACCGAGCCGTCCGTCGACTACACCCATTACGCGTTCAGCCTCGCCGAGACAGATTTTCCGTTGTTTGTGCAGACGCTAAAAGCGGCGAATGTGAGGGAATGGCGCGACAACCGCAGTGAAGGCGCGTCGTTCTACTTTCTCGACCCTGATGGCCACAAGCTCGAGGCTCACGTCGGCGATCTCGCGTCGCGACTGGCAGCCTGTCGGCACAAACCGTACGCGGGCATGCGTTTTTACGACGCGTCGTGATCTGGCGTTGCGGGCTGATATAGACTGGCCATCATTTGTACTGGCGCCAGCAGGTTTTTCATGACTCCATCGCTGCTAATGGCCGTTCTGGCCTCGGGTTTCATTTACGGCATCACGCCTGGGCCGGGCGTGCTGGCCGTGTTCGGCATTGGCGCGGCGCATGGGCGGCGGGCCGGGGCGGGGTTTCTCTGCGGGCACCTGCTCGGTGATGTGGTGTGGTGCAGTACCGCGCTGATCGCCATCGTCGGTGCCCGCGAAATCGGCAGCACCGCGTTCGATGTGCTGGGTGTGCTCAGCGGTTTGTACCTGTTCTGGCTCGGCTGGCGCGCAGTGCGGGCCAAACGGCGCAGCGATGATCAGCCCCAGGGCGCAGCGCGTCAGCCGTTCTGGCACGGCATCCTGTTTGGCCTGACCAATCCCAAGGCGTATCCGGTGGCTGTGGCGACGTTTACCGCGCTGCTGTCGAGCCGTGCCGAACTGCTCAACTGGTCGATGCTGCCGGCGCTGATCGCCCTGAGTTTCCTCGGCGGTTTGCTGGCCTACGCTATTCTGATCGGCGTGGTCGGCGCCCGACGGGTGCGCACGCTGTATCAGCGCCACGAGCTGATGATCACGCGTTTGTGTGGCGTGATGTTCATCGGTTTTGCCATAAACGCACTGGTGCACGCACTACCGGGATTGCTGCCGAACAAGGCTTGAAGTTGTGTGCAGGGATGCGTGAACAAAGGGTCAGGGATGGTTGAACAGTGCTGCATTGTCCGGACACCCACGCTGAACCATGGAAAGCCGAAATTCCGCGCCGCTGGCGAGTTATATGGACCTGTTGCTCGATGCCGTCTGTGCGGTGGACACGCAGGGCCGTTTCGTTTTTGTCAGCGCCGCCTGCGAGCGCATTTTCGGCTATACGCCTGACGAGTTGATCGGTCGGCCGATGATCGAACTGGTGCATCCTGCAGACCGCCAGCGCACCCTCGCCGCCGCCCGCGACATCATGGGCGGCGAACCCAAACACAATTTTGAAAACCGTTACGTGCGCAAGGATGGCCGCATCGTCAACATCCTCTGGTCGGCGCGCTGGTCGCAGGTCGATCAACTGCGCATCGCCGTGGCCCGCGACATCACTGAGCGCAAGCAGGCCGAGTCACGTCAGGCGGCGTTGTATGCGATTTCCGAAGCGGCGCATGTCGCCGAAGACTTGCTGGCGCTGTTCAAGCGCATTCACCTGATCATCGGCGAGTGGTTGCCGGCGCTGAATTTCTCCGTGGCGCTGTACGACGAGCACTGTGCGCAGCTGAATTTTCCCTATCACGTCGACGATCACGAATTGCAGCCCGAGCAACCGGGCACCGTCACCGGGCGCCTGTGTGCGGAGGTTATCCGCAGCGGTCAGCCGATTCTGCTGACGCCGGACAGTCCCGACGCCCCACCCGACTTCGCGGCGCTGGTGGCGGGGCAGGATTCACCGTGCTGGCTCGGTGTGCCGCTGAATTCGAAGAACGGCACCATCGGTGCGCTGATCGTCAAAAGCCTGCCGGGTGGCGAGCGTTACACCGAACAGGACAAGGAACTGCTGCAATACGTCTGCGCCCAGGTCGCGACCGCCATCGAGCGCCAGCAACTGCACGCGCGGCTCAAGCGCATGGCGCAGTACGATCAATTGACTCAGTTGCCCAATCGAGGATTGCTCAAAGACCGCCTCAAGGCTGCGCTGGCCGGTGCCCGCGAAGCGTCGGGAAACATGGCGCTGCTGTACGTTGATCTGGATCGCTTCAAGCAGGTCAACGACACCTTTGGCCATGCGGTCGGCGACATGCTGTTGCAAACGGTGGCGAGTCGGCTCAAGGGCTGCGTACGCGATACCGATACCGTGGCGCGCATTGGTGGCGACGAGTTCGTGGTGCTGTTGCACAGTGTTCATGCCGCTGAAGACGCCGACAGCGTGGCCGCAAAAATCCGACAGGTGCTGATGCAGCCCATGCGCCTGGACGGTCACAACCTGTGCATCGAGCCGAGCATCGGTGTGGCCCGTTATCCCGAACATGGCCGCGAAGAGCAACAACTGTTCCGGCACGCCGACCAGGCGATGTACGCCGCCAAACGCCTCAATCACCGGGTAGTGGATACCTGAAACAGTGCACGCCGTTCGTCGCGGCGCGGGCAACTTTTCTAAACCTTTATCGGTCCGGCAATTCTCAATCTAGGCGGGCACCTGCTCGCCAACGATCAACACCAAGAGGAAGAGAATCATGCCTAATTCAAGAAACTCGAACTCGGGAAACTTCGCCAACGATCGAACCAAGGCCTCTGAAGCCGGTCGCAAAGGTGGGAAAACCACCACCACGACAGTCGACAAAGAGCCTGCGAAAACCGAAATGGGCCGCAAGCCAGCTCAGAAGTCGAAGTAGTCGGTGAGGTAGTTTTGATTGAGAGGCGGGGGCGCAAGCCCCCGCTTGAATTTGCAGAGATAGGAGGGCGCGACCATGAGCCGGATGGCCACCCAGATACGTCGTTTCAGTTTTGCCACGCTGTTGGGCTTGTTCGCTGGCAGTGCATTCGCCCAGTCGCCTGCCGACTTCATCAACGATGCGTCCGCCAAAGGCATGGCCGACATCGAAGCCAGTCGTCTGGCGCACCAGAAATCCGACTCCAAAGAGGTCAAGGATTACACCATCGTCGTGATCAATGACCGCACCACGGCCAACCAGCATCTGGCAAAGATCGCGAAAAAGCTAGACCTGCCCGTCGCACCTCGTGAAGAAATTGCCGACAAGGCCAAAACCATGATCCCCCAGGTGAAAGACGGTGAAACCTTCGATCAGGCCTACGCCGCGAGCCAGGTGAAAGCGACCGAAGAAGCTATTCAGCAGATCCAGCAGGAAGCGCAGTCAACCGACGTTCCGGAAATCAAGGCATTTGCCGACGAGACGTTGCCAAAACTGCAAAACCATCTGGAAATGGCGCGAGCGCTGCAAGCCAGCCGCTGATCCCGATTACATGTCAAAAGATCGCAGCCTGCGGCAGCTCCTGCACCATTCCATGTAGGAGCTGCCGCAGGCTGCGATCTTTTGCTTTTTTGACTTTACTCAGCAGTCATTCAAATCCTGCTTCGGCTTGCTCTTCTCCCCCAGCCCATCGAGATTGAACACCTCGCTTTCCCCCAGGCTACGGTAATGCTTGCGCAGCGCCTCCAATTGTTTGAGGTCCAGCGATTCCAAGCCAAGCATCGCGTTCTGCGCTTCCTTATTTACCCGCAACAACTCATCGAGCTTCAGATGCAGGATGTCCGTATCGCGGTTCTGCGTGTTCTGGATCAGGAACACCATCAGAAAGGTGATGATGGTAGTCGAGGTGTTGATGATCAGTTGCCAGGTGTCGTTGAAATGAAAAATCGGCCCACTCAGCCCCCACAGAAAAATCAGGATCAATGCGCCCATGAACGTTTTGGGGCTACCGGCCCAAAGGGCCAGGGTCTGGGATATTTTTGCGAATTTCATTGCGGTGTTCCTTATTGGGAGACGCTAGAAATTCAGACAGTGAGGGCGTTGCGAAAATTCTGTTTTTCGTTGCCTGTCCATGAAAAACCGGTCTCGCGACCGGCTCATACATGAGTAGGCTCAGGACGTCAGTTCGACCCCCACCTGCCACTGAAAGTACCCCGCCACTTCACATTGCTGATTGACCAGCATGAACGTTAATCCGCACTGGACAGTGCCAGGTGTTTTCGGGGTGCAGGCCCAAAAATGATCGTCTGCCTTGCGGCTGCCCGGCACGGTGGGGGTTTCGGGGTTGGGCGCGGGGACGGTAAGGCCGGTGTGGATTTCCAGTTTGGGTACAGTAAGAAAGCCGCTGTCATCGACGGTCATGCGACAGGCCACCACGCTGTGCTCGGCGATCAGGCTGACGCTTCTGACGCGAAAGTGAACATCACGGTCCATCACGACTAAGACTTTGGTAGTGCTGTCATTTGTAACTATTTCTTTTGAGTTATTACCCGTGGCGAAAAAGATAAATCCATCGGCAATGTCGGTAGGGTTGGCGGGGTCCTGGCTGGGTGTTGGATAGTGCGCAAGCAGAGATTCGGCATCGACGATCAGCAATACATTCTGCGCGTTGTCGACGGTGGAAAAAGGGGAGGTGATCGGTTCGGAAGTCATCATGGATTCCTTTCATGACGTCGCTAAACACTGGCGGCCGCATCGGTCAAGGCAAGACATCCTGATTCCGCCGGGCTGCATCGGATCGGTGGAGCCCCTCGTTGCCAAGGGGCTCGTTACAGGGTCAGTTGTGGATTGAGATGAACGGGTCCCACGAGCAGCAGCCGATGATCTGGCAGTTGCGGTCGACGATCAGGAAGTGGAAGTGATAGGTCACGCGGCCGCAATCCAGGGTCTCGGATGACCAGTAATGGTTGTCGACTTTCTGGCAGCTCGGCACAGATGGATTTTCCCGGTTTGGCACTGCAACGCACGCCGTGGCCTTGCGCGGTGAGGGTGGGGAGATCAGGTCGGCCCCCGCGTTGCCGATGAACTTGTAGAAAATTACCGCTTGTTCGAAGCTCTGCGACAGGCTGGTTTCACGCCAGCGGATCAGGTCGCCGACTTGCGCCTTGAGGTCCAGTTCACCACCGGCCTGGCCACTGACGACATTGTCCTGGTTGGTGACCATATACACATGATGCCAGTCGATCAGCGTGGGATTCTTCGGATCCTTGCTGATGTTTGGATACTTTTTCAAAATGGTTTCGGTGTCGATGGAAACCAGAATATCCGTAACTCGAGACATGGTGAGGCTCCTTTTTCATAGTGAACGTCGGACTGCAATCCAGGCACGACGACGCTTGCTTGCCGTATGGCTTTTGCGAGCACACTACTGGGGGAACCCATCGGTCATGAGAGACGCGCAGGCCGTGCTCCTTGCACGAAATCAGATGAGTCGGGTTCCTTCCGACTGCCGCAAATTGACTATAGGTTTGATTTTTTAGCTGTCAAAAATGCGTGTTAATGGTTCGACGGACGGTCGTTGATTGCATAAGAATCGCCCAATTGGCGATAAGCAGCCCGCCCGCTGACATCGTTTGCAATCAGTCGCTCTGGAACTGCTCGCATGGCTGCCTGTATTGTGACGAACCGCTGAAGTGTCCCGACAGGAGAACGCAATGAGTTGGTCCGCCAGACAATACGTCGCTTTCGAAGATGAACGCACCCGCCCGGCCCGTGATCTGCTGGCGGCGATCCCCACGGTTCAGGCGCGATCGGTGGTCGATATCGGTTGCGGCCCGGGTAACTCCACCGAGCTGCTGGTGCCGCGTTTTGAGCAGGCCCAGGTCAGGGGCCTCGACAGTTCGCCGGACATGGTCAACGCCGCGCGCAAGCGCCTGCCGCAGTTGCAGTTCGAGGTCGCAGAAATCGATAGTTGGGCGGATCAAGGCCCGTTCGATGTGATTTTCGCCAACGCAGTATTGCAGTGGGTACCGGATCACGCGACGTTGCTGCCGGCGCTGGTGGGTAAGCTGTCGGACGGTGGCAGTCTGGCGATCCAGATGCCGGACAACCTCAACGAACCTTCCCATCGACTGATGCGCGAAGTTGCCGCCAACGGCCCGTGGTCCGCGAAACTGGCAGGCGCCGCCGGACAGCGCACCGACATGGCCAGCGCCAGCGAGTACTTCTCGATGTTGCGTCCGCACTGCTCGCGGGTCGATGTGTGGCGCACCACCTATCACCATCAGTTATCCGGTGGAGCGGCGGGGATCGTGGAGTGGTTCAAGGGCAGTGGCTTGATTCCGTTTCTGAGCCCGCTGAGCGAAGAGGAGCGGACGCAGTATCTGCAGCAGTATCTGGCGGCCGTTGCCGAGGCGTATCCGGCGTTGCCTGATGGTTCGGTGCTGTTGCCGTTTCCACGGCTATTTATCGTCGCGACTCGCTAAAGGCAAACAACAATTCTGTGGCGAGGGGGGGGGGGGGGGGGGGGGGGGGGGGGGGGGGCGGG